>JAJXTM010000004.1:37164-37558 GCA_021783875.1 Bacteroidota bacterium | reverse complement strand
CGGAATTGGCTCAAGTAATTCGAGGCTTGGGGACGTATAATTTATTTTTTCTTCCCAATTATTAGGAAGATTTGATTCGGCATCTTTATCGAATTCTTTACCAAATTCTTCATCTGTCTTTTTAATATCAACCAATTTATCTTCTTCTTCTTTTACCTTGTTTCTTTCTTGTTTAAGAGGCTTGTCATTTTTACGAATGATCTTAATTTCTGTTTCTATTTTTTCTTCTACTGAATCCGATTTAGAATCTTTAGCAAAAATAGTTTTCTTTTTCTTTTCTTCACGAAGCTCTTTAATTTTGATTAAATTTTTATCTTCATTATTTTTATCATTGTGGAAAGCAGTTAATAGGTTTTTTATTAAATTAAATATTCCCTCAACCTTAATATCAAAC
>JAJXTM010000004.1:0-37154 GCA_021783875.1 Bacteroidota bacterium | reverse complement strand
TTTATTGCATTTTTCAAAAATAAGGTACCTATCCCGCCAACAATTCTACTAAGAGTGAGTCCGAGATAAATTCCAACAGACCCTGAAAGCTCATAGAAATTTGTAAATATTTTATAATGAGCTAGAAACAATCCAAAAAATGTCGAAAATAGTAATGCCGCAAGTATTAAAAAGTTTGAGACGTTAATTAGCTTGCGAGAATTAAATTTTACGAAAAATGATACTCCCCAGATTAAAATAATAACTGGGAAAACAAAAGAAAATATTCCAATTGTGGAATTAATAAAGAATTCGGAAGTATATGCTCCAAAAATTCCGAGCCAGTTTCTAATATTGTCTGCTTTATAGTTAAATTCGGGATTTGATCCGAAAGGTTTAAGTAGATCAGAAAATTGATAATTAAGATTGGCTTTGTCGAATCGTGAATATGATATAATACTCAAAATAATAAATAATCCAAGAAGAATCATTATTGTACCAATGATTTTCTTTGTTTTTCCAGCGGACCTTAATGATGGCTTCTCATCTTTCGGAATTTTGTCTGCTTTTGATTTTACTTTTTTCTTTAGTGCCATTTTAACTTTTAATATTTTCTTTTATATCAGATAAAGAAGGATCAATTTCCGGAAATAACTTAATTACGTTTCCAGTAAGATAGGGAACTGAAGAAGAAATATTAAGCTTACCGCAATAGTTAATATCTTCAGCAAACCCATTCTCTAGAAGCATTTTACCATGCTCAGTTTCTGAGAGCATTTTATGCATATTTTTTCCCAAAGATTTGCTAAGTACTAATGCAGCTTTTGCCGAATCAGATAAGTATAATTCGCAATTAATCTTTTCTAATTCAGAAATTAATTTCCCGGCACAAACAGTGTCTTCTAAGGAAAAGTTATTTTGATTTCCCGCGCATTGGATTTCAATGTCCTTATCTCGCATTGCTAATTGTTTTGCCAATGCAGAAATATTAGTAAAAGAACAAATAAATAAAGCGGAAGAAAATTTTGCTTTAACAATTGCTTTGGTGCCATTGGTAGTAAATAAGATAATTGATTTACCTGCAACAATTTCCTGTGAATATTCGAGAGGTGAATTGCCGAGTGCAAAACCTTCAATTTTTTTTGAATTTCGTTCACCACAAAGAAGAGTTTGACCTCCAAACATACCGCCGGATACTTTTACTGCAAATTCTACAGTAGCCACAGGAACAATTTCCTTCGCTCCATTTTGGAGAGCTGCTACAATTGAAGTTGATGCACGTAGTACATCTATTACTACAGTTGTTTTCCCAGTAAAATAAAGCTCATCGGCAATTATTGGTGTAAATAAAACATTTATCTTCATATGATTAAATATTATTTTTTTAAAAAAGGAAGTTTGACAATTTCTGCTCTGATTTCTTTTCCTCTGATTAAGAAATTAACTTTCGAACTTGAATAAAAGTAATTCGCATCCAAATAAGCGAGTGCAATGGCTTTATTTAAAACGGGGCTGACAGTCCCGCTTGTAATATGCCCCGCAATTTTCCCGTCGACAGATAACTCATGGCCATGTCTAGGAAAACATTTTTCATCTGATGAAAGAGCAACTAATTTTCTTTTTAATCCTTCAGATTTAATTTTTTTTAGACTTTCCTTAGCAATAAAATTTTTTTTATTAAGTTTGGTTATCCAGCCAAGTCCAGCTTCCAGTGGATTAGTAGTTTTATCAATATCATTCCCATATAGGCAAAAGCCCATTTCAAGACGAAGAGAATCTCTTGCTCCTAAGCCGACAGGTTGGATGTTGTAATTCTTCCCTGAATCAAAAATTTTATTCCAAACATCTGCAGCAATCTTTTCATCACCATTGAAATATATTTCATAGCCCAGTTCACCAGTATATCCAGTTCTTGAAACCAGCATTTCATAACCGCCAATTTTTGCTGAAATAAAACTGTAATATTCAATATCAAGATTTTTATCACAAATTTTTTGAAGAATCTCTTTTGAATTTGGTCCTTGAATAGCAAGTAATGAGTAATCATCGCTATCATTTTCAAGCGTTACACCAAATGAATTGTTCTTATTCATCCAGCTAAAGTCTTTTTCAATATTTGAAGCATTAATAACAAACATAAATTGCTCGTCGGAAATTTTATACACAAGAAGATCATCAACTATTCCGCCATCTTCATAGCACATTGCTGAGTATTGAACTTTTCCGACTTCTAATTTGGCAGCATCATTAACAGTAATATATTGTACAAATTCCAATGCATTTTTCCCTGAAACAAAAACTTCACCCATATGAGAAACATCAAAAACGCCGACTGAATTTCGAACTGCTTTATGCTCTGCTATTATAGATGAATATTGGATAGGCATAAGATATCCGGCAAATTCTACAATCTTTGCTCCAAGATTTTGATGTATTTCAAAAAATTTTGTTTTTTTCATTTACAATGTTCTCCTCATCCACTTTTGATTTTGTAAACCTTATGGATTTTAAATATTTTTTATATTGCATTATTAATCTCATCAGTTAATTCTTTTTGAGTTTTCTTAGAGAAAAATTTTATTTCACTTATAGAAAGATTTGAATCTTCAACAAGTTTAAGCCAAATAAAATATTTTAATTCAAGCTTAAAGAAAGTCTTAAATTTTGCTTCTTTAAGTTTTGAAGCAACTGCAGGGTGGCATTTTATAATTAATGATCTTTCTTTAGAAATACGTTTAAATTTTCGAAGCCATTCTTCAAGATCATATACTAAATGAGAATGCTTTGTAAGAAGCCCTGTGCCTAAGCAATAAGGGCAAACTTCCTTCATAGCCTGCATAATATTCTGTCTAACCCTCTGACGCGTAATTTGGACAAGTCCGAAGTCGGACATAGGCAAGACGGAAACTTTTGCCCGATCTTTTCTAAATTCTTTTCTTAACTCATCATAAATCTTTTTTCTATTTTTTTCATCTTCAAGATCAATAAAGTCTATAACGATTATTCCGCCTATATCTCTTAATTTAAGTTGTCGACAAATTTCGCGTGCAGCTTCCAAATCTGTTTTTAAGGAATTCAATTCCTGTTCTTTACTTTTAGCATATCTTCCGCTGTTTACATCAATAACAACCATCGCTTCCGTATGTTCGATAATCAGATATCCCCCGCTAGGTAAAGACACCTTTCTGCCCATTAAAGTTTTTATTTGCTCTTCAATCTTGAACGAATCAAGGATTGAATTGCTAGATTTGAATAGTTCAATCTTATCTGCAAGTTGTGGTTGAACTACTTCAACGTAACTTCTAATTTGCTTATATAATTTCTTAGAATCTATGAAAACCTTTGAAATATCAGAGGTAAAGAGATCTCTTATGACACTTGAAGTTGTATTTAAATCTTGATGAATTAAAGACGGTGGTGATTCGGTTTTTACAAGTGCTTCAATACCCTGCCAAGTTTTTACTAAGTTGCTTAAATCATCCTTTAAAGCCTCCTCAGTTTGAAATTTGGCAACTGTGCGGATAATTAGACCAAAATTTTTAGGTAGAATTTCTCTGGCAATATGCCGAAGTCTTTTCCTTTCCTTAAAGTCTGAAATTCTCTTTGAAACTCCGATTTTATTATCAAAGGGCAGTAAAACACAAAAACGTCCGGGGAGTGAAACTGAGGAAGTAACCCTCACACCCTTATTATTTACTGGCTCTTTAGTAATCTGTATAATAATATCCTCACCCTTATGAAGTTTAGGTATGCCGGTAGATTCGTATGTTGGTTTTGGATTTTTTAATCGAGAGTTATTCTTATTTGCTTCATCCTCATCGTCTTCATCAACATCAGAATCCTCGCCCAGCATATCCTGAAACTGTTGTGTTCTTGCTCCGATATCGGAAAAATGTAGAAAGGCGTCATGTTTCATCCCAATATCAACAAATGCAGCCTTAATTCCCGGCAAAACCCGAGCAACTTTGCCGAGGTAAATGTCCCCAACCATCCTGCGATTTTCAGGGTAGTCTACAAAAAAGTCAACTAAGTTTCCATCTTCCGTAATTGCAACGCGTGTCTGCGTAGTGGAAGAGTTGATAATAATTTCTTTTGTCATATAAAACAAACTCGTTTAATGAAATTAAAAATTTCATATTGTAAATTCTAAACGCTTCAAGGTTAGATAGGAATGTACTAATAATTTCAGTTTTAATTACTTTATCTGAATCAAATCCATTCAGATAAAAAAATACCGAATTATATAAAATAAGGAATATGTACAATTTAATTTTTATCACCTTGAGCTTTTGTTAACTAATTTTTTAAAATAAAAACTTAAAATTATCCCTTATTAAAATTTATAGAAAAATATTAAGCTAAATTTTTAATACAATTATATTGCCGCCAAATTATTTGTTGGCGGCGTCATAATTAATTTTCAACTGATGCTACCGAATTATTGTTATCTTTTAATAATTCTTTTCTACTTAAAGAATATTTACCGTTTTCTACTTTTAATAATTTGACGGTAACTTTATCACCTTCCTTAAAATAATCTGTAACTTTATTTACACGCTTACTGTCTATTTGCGAAATATGGAGTAATCCTTCTTTACCTGGAAGAATTTCTACAAACGCCCCGAAGTCCATAATTTTTGTAACGACTCCGTCGTAAATTTCACCTACTTCCGGTGTTGCAGTCAATTTTTTGATATAATCTTTGCACTTTGCAGCACTTTCCTTATTCGGAGAAGCTATACTGATAGTGCCAGAATCATCAATATTAATGTCTACTCCATATAATCTTTGCATTCCTTGAATAGTTTTACCGCCGGGACCGATGATTAAACCAATTTGGTCGGTTTCAACTTTCATTGTTATTAATCTTGGTGCAAAAGAAGAAAGTTGTTCTCTAGGTTTAGTAATTGCTGAATTCATAATTCCAAGAATGTGTAGACGACCTTCCTTTGCCTGGTGCAAAGCTTTTTCCATTATTTCAAATGATATTCCTTGAATTTTAATATCCATTTGGAAAGCTGTAATACCATCTGAAGTGCCGGCAACTTTAAAGTCCATATCACCTAAATGATCTTCATTGCCTAGTATATCAGACAAAATTGCAAATTTATCTTCCTCTTTAACTAGCCCCATCGCAATACCGGCAACCGGTTTAGGAATAGGAACACCGGCATCCATTAAACTAAGAGATCCAGCACATACTGTAGCCATGGAAGAAGAGCCATTAGATTCTAAAATATCCGAAATAACCCTAACTGTATATGGAAATATATCTTCTGTTGGCATAAGAACTTTTAAGGCGCGCTCAGCAAGATTACCATGGCCAATTTCGCGACGACCTACACCGCTCATTCTACCAACTTCTCCGACACTAAACGGCGGGAAGTTATAATGCAGCATGAATTTTTTAGTGTATTCTTCAAAAAGCCCGTCAATAATTTGTTCGTCATTCTTTGTTCCTAAAGTAATCGTAGTAAGACTTTGAGTTTCGCCTCTTGTAAATAAAGCAGAGCCGTGAGTTCTCGGCAAAATTCCGAGTTCAATGGTTATTGGGCGAATTTGTTTGGTATTTCTCCCGTCTAACCGGATTCCTTCATCAAGGATTCTTTTCCGCATTAAATCCTTTTCAAGATCATGAAGAATTTCGCCAATAATTTTTTCCTGATCAGGATACTTCTCGGCTAAATTTTCTTTTACAAAAGAAGACAATTCTTTATTTTTTGCACTTCTTTCTTCTTTTGCAAGTGTTGAATGGACAATCAACTTAAATTTATCAAAGGCAAGCTCCATTACATCTTTTACCAAGTCTTCATTAATTTCTGGTGCTTGAATGTCGCGCTTAGCTTTACCGATTTCTGATTTAAGTTCAAGTTGCAGATTGACTAGTTTTTTAATCTCAATTTGAGCAAACTTTAAAGCATCTAATAAATCTTGTTCGCCAATTTCTTTTGATTCCCCTTCAACCATCATTATAGAATCAGAAGTTCCTGCTACAACAAGTTCCACATCACTTTCTTTAATTTGTTTAATTGTAGGGTTAACTATAAATTCACCATTTACTCTTCCTATGCGAACCTCAGCACAAGGACCATCAAATGGAATATCGGAAATTGTAAGAGCTGCAGATGCTCCAACCGCTGCTAAAACATCGGCATCGTTCTCGCCGTCATGAGAAAATACAAATGCAACAACCTGAGTTTCATTTTTGAAGAAACTTGGGAAAAGGGGGCGAATAGGCCGATCAATTAAACGCGAACTTAATATTTCTTTCTCTGTAGGTCTTCCTTCGCGTTTTATAAATCCACCTGGAATTTTACCTGCAGCTGACGTCTTTTCTCTATACTCAACCTGGAGAGGGAAAAAATCCTGGTTCGGAGCAGCTTCCTCAGCAGAGACAGCCGTAACAAGAACCATTGTTTCTCCATATTTAATCATAACCGAACCGCTTGCTTGTTTAGCAAATCTCCCGGTTTCAATTGAAAAAATTTTTCCGCCTATTTCTATTTCTTTAATAACTAACATTTAAAACCTTTACTTTCTAATATTCAATTCTTTAATTATTGATCTATATCTTTCAATTTCTTTTTCAGCCAGATAATCCAAAAGCCTTCTCCTTTTACCGACCATCATCATCAGACCTCTTCTGGAATGGTGGTCCTTTTTATGAATGTTAAAGTGGTCAGTTAATTCATTAATTCTCTTCGTTAATAGAGCAATTTGAACTTCTGGTTTTCCAGAGTCTTTTTCATCTTTGCCGAATTGTTTAATTACAGCGAGTTTTTCTTCTTTGGTCATTTTATTTTTTCCTATTTTTATTATTCAATATAATCCCAGAATTTACCAGGATTAATTAATTAAATTTGTTAAAATTTTTCTTCCGTTCTCACAATCTTTATGCATTTGCTTAATTAGTTCTTCAGCGGAGTTAAATTTCTCTTCGCCGCGAATTCGTTCAACAATATTTACTGTAACATATTTGTTGTATATATCAGCATTAAAATCTAAAATATGAACTTCTGTAGTTATTTTCCCTTCATCATAAAATGTAGGACGTTTTCCAATGCTCATCACACCAAAATATTTTTTATTATCAATTAGAAACTCTACAGCATAAATCCCTAAAAAAGGCAGCAGTTTATCTTTATCATCAAGCTCAATATTAGCAGTTGGAAAGCCGAGCAATCTACCCCTTTGATCGCCATAGATTACAACGCCGCTGAATGAATATAACCTATTTAACAATGAATTAGCAACTTTTACATCACCTTTAGCTAAATAATTTCTAATCTTAGTACTGCTTACAATAATTCCGTTTTGATTAACAGGTTCTACAATAGAAACATTGAAATTGAACTCTTTTCCCATTTCTGATAATGTCTGCTGATCGCCACCCCTTCCTTTACCGAAATGATGGTCATGACCAATGATAATTTCTTTAACACCTATTGAACCTACTATATATTTTTCAACGAAATCTTCCGAACTTAATTGAGAAAATGTATCAGTAAACCTAATCACTAGTAAATTCTCAACTCCCAAACTCTTAATTATTTCTATTTTCTCTTTAAAACTTGTAAGAAGCTTAATTTTATCTTTAGAAAGAACGATTCTTGGGTGAGGATCAAATGTAATTAAAAAACTTCTTGACTTTTTTTCAATTGCATTTTTAATCACTTGTTCAATTATTTTTTGATGACCTAAATGAATTCCATCAAAAGTTCCTAAGGTCAGAATCGTATTTATGTCTTTATTAACCTCCGAAAGGCTATAAAATATTTTCATTACAACGTTTTTATAAACAATAATTTATAAATATAAGTTTTTTCTCAATGAAAAGGAAATTAGGGTAGAAATAAACAATTGACAACATATTATGAAATTTTTAAATCTGTGTTACTGCTTTGTATTTTTCTATAAATTCTCGAACTGAGACAGCATCTTCAACCGAGTATTGTCCGATATTTGTTCGTATTAAAGAACTTAAAAGTCCTCCGCACCCTAATTTTTTCCCAAATTCATCTGCTATTACTCTAATGTAAGTACCTTTCGAGCAAACTATCTTAAAATGAATTTCAGGTTTATTAAATTCTGTAATTTCAAATTTATAAATTGTGATTTTTTTTGCTATACGATCTACAACTTTTCCTTTTCTAGCAAGTTTGTATAAAGATTTTCCTTGAAATTTTGCAGCTGAATACATTGGCGGAACCTGTTCTATCGTTCCGAGGAACTGATCTCTAATTTTTAAAACGTCGTCTCTTGTAATACCTTCAAGAGAATTTTCTTCAGAGATTTCAGTTTCAAGATCCATTGAAGGAGATGACTTGCCTAACAAAATGGTACCGGTATAAGTTTTTTCTAATTCCTGAAATTTTGTAATTTCTTTTGTTTTTTTTCCTGTGCATAAGATTAATAAACCGGAAGCTTTTGGATCTAATGTTCCTGCATGACCAACCTTTTTGGCTCCTATAGCTTTTCTAATTTCATACACAACTTTGAAAGAGGACCAACCGAATGGTTTGTTGGCAAGAATAATTTCGCCTTCAATAAAATTGCAGTTTATAAAATTATTCGTTTCCCTTGTTATCATTCTCGTGAATTTTTTTTAAAAGTCCTTCAATTTTTTCCACATAATCAGCAGTATCGTCTAAGAAAAATTTAAGCTCCGGGACAAACTTCATTTTAATTCTTGAAGCTAGTTCAGATCGAATATGTCCTGATTTTGATTTAACCTTTTCAAGGACCAATTCGCGTTTTTCTTTTTCAAAAACTGAAATATAAATTTTTGCAATTTTTAAATCCGGAGATACTTTAACGGAAGTAATTGTCACCAGTCCAAAAGAAGGATCATTTAATTTATATAGGATAATTAAACTTATTTCTTCCTTAATTAAATTTTCAACTTTATCAATTCTATGCTGCATAATATTACCCTTCCAACATGATAAGAAAAAATCAATTAATAAATAATCTATTTTCTTAACTATGCAAGTTTTTTCTTGGTTTCAACAATTTTGAAAGATTCAATTATATCACCAGCTTTAATATCATTATAATTCGTTATATTCAAACCGCATTCATAACCAGCATCGACTTCTCTAACATCATCTTTGAATCTTTTTAAAGAGGCAATTTCACCTTCGTGAATTACAATTCCGTCACGAATAATTCTAACTTTACTATTTCGAGTAATTTTACCTTCTTGAACATAACATCCAGCTATTGTACCAAATTTTGGAACTTTAAAGGTATCCCTAATTTCTAGCGTAGCTGTAATTTCTTCAGATAATACAGGAGATAGAAGTCCTTCAAGTGCAGATTTGACTTCGTTAATTGCATCATAAATTACACTATATAATCGAATATCTACATTCTGAGTTTCGGCTAATTTACGTGCATTTAAGTTAGGTCTGACATGGAAACCTATAATTATGGCATCGGATGCTGAGGCTAATAGAACATCGCTTTCTGAAATCCCTCCTACGCCTTTATGTATTACCCTAACAATTACTTCAGCAGTAGACAATTTCATTAAAGAATCAGAGAGGGCTTCAACTGAACCATCAACATCACCTTTTACAATTAGCGCTAATTCTTTTACACCGCCGATACTAATATTTTTGGCAATTTCATCAAGAGTAATATGATGAACTTGCTTCTGATCTTGCTCTCTTTTTAATTGCTGGCGTTTAAGGCCAACTTCCCGTGCCATTTTATCAGATTCTACCACAACAAATGTATCGCCTGCTTGAGGAGCGCCTTCAAAACCAAGAACTAATACAGGAGTAGATGGAGGAGCATCGGAAACTTTATTGCCCCTTTCATCGAACATAGCTCGGACTTTACCCTGATAGATACCTGCTACAAAAGGATCGCCAATATGCAATGTACCTTTTTGAACTAAGATAGTTCCGGTAATTCCTCTTCCTTTATCTAATTGCGATTCAACAACAACTCCGCGAGCTAATCGTTTTGAATTAGCCTTGAGATCTAATACATCAGCTTCGAGTAGAATTTTTTCCAATAAAAGGTCCACATTAAAACCACTTCTTGCGGAAAGTTCGACACATTGATACTTACCACCCCATTCTTCAACCAAAATATTTCTTTCAGCAAGTTGTTGTTTAATTTTTTCCGGGTTTGCACCAGGTTTATCAATTTTGTTAATTGCAATAACTATAGGAACATTAGCTGCCTGAGCGTGGTTTATTGCCTCAATTGTCTGGGGCATAACTGCATCGTCTGCAGCTACAACAAGAACTACAATATCAGTAAGTTGCGCACCTCGGGCTCTCATTGCTGTAAATGCTTCATGACCAGGAGTGTCCAAGAATGAAATAAATTTATTTTCACCAACATTAACTCTGTAGGCTCCTATATGCTGAGTAATACCTCCTGCTTCTCCAGTAACAACATTTGAATTTCTGATATAATCGAGCAATGATGTTTTGCCATGATCTACATGCCCCATTATTGTTACTACTGGCGATCGATGAGTTAATGTATCAACTCCGTCAGCCGTATCTTCCAATGCTTCAGATGTATATTCTTTTTGAAATTCAACTTCAAAACCAAATTCATCTGCCACTAACGTAATTGTTTCAACGTCTAGTCTTTGGTTTATTGAAACCATTAATCCAAGTTCGATACATTTGGAAATAACATCAGATACTGGCACCTGCATTAGGTTTGCTAGTTCATTCACTGCTATAAATTCAGTAACGCTAATTTTATTTTGGTCAAGGGTCTTTTGTTCTAATCGTCTTTCTTCTTCAGCTTCTCTTTCTTTTCTTTTTTTCTTTCTCGAGATAGCTCGTTCGGAGACAGCAGAGTCATCCATACTAAGCATTGTTTTGCGAATAGCTTCTTTTACTTCCCATTCATCTATTTCAAAACGTTTAACTCTTTTTTTCTTTTTAACGGCTGGAGTTTCCTCTATAGGAGCATCTTGGGTTTTCTTTTTAGCTTTAGGTTTTCTTTTTTTCTTAACCGTATCTCCAGTTGAAATAGTGGTAGATTTATTTTCGGATGTTTCTCTCTTTTCTACTTTTTTTGTTTCTCCTCCAAGGTCTATTCTACCTACTACTTTTAATCCTTTTTTCTTGGAGGCTTCTAAGTCTTTTGGAGAAATAAACTTAGCTTCTTCTTCAACAATAATTTTACTTTCGGAAGAAGCAGTCCCGGCCTCGTCAACTAAAACTAAGGTCGATTCTTCTTCATCATTAGCTGATGATTGGATTGGGACTTCGTCAGAAGTATTTTCTTGAGATATTTCGACAATTTTTTCAGGCTTTTTATCCTGTATTTCATCTGGAATTACTTGTTCTTCAACTTTATTTAAGGTAGGTTGATTTTCTATATGTTCTTCAACTTTAGCTGATGGTTTTTCCTTTTCACTTTCTGATTTTTCTCCTCTTTTTTTATTGAATTCTGCCACAACTTTCTTATGTTTTTCAGCTTTTTCAATATCTTTTTTGAAGTGATCAGAAATTTCCTTGAGCATATCCTCTGAGACTAAAGAGTTCGGACCTTTAACCTCGAATCCTTTTTTGCGTAAAAAATCGACAAGATTCTCCGTTGAAAGGTTTATCTCGGATGCTAACTTTACTACTCTTAATTTTTTGGATTGGGTTTCGGTCATAAAATAAATGCCTTTATCTACTCTTCTTCTTCAAACTGTGATTTAATCAATTCAATTATTTCTTCAATTTTCTTTTCATCAAGTCCTTCAATTTCTTTTAATTTTTCGGGACCAGCTTTAAGCACTTCAAGAGCTGTATCAAAACGATGATTAATCAGCAACTCATATATATCATTCCCTAATTCTTCTTTTATATCTATTAGTTCAATGTCTTCATCATATTCTTCAAACGGTTTTTCTTCTCTCAAAATTTCGATTTCATATCCAGTTAATTTCATTGCCAATCTAATATTTACCCCATTTCTCCCGACAATAAGGGATACCTGATCACTATCGGCAGTTACTATTGCTTTTTTATTATGTGTATCAATATCAATCTTTTTTATCTTAGCCGGAGCTAAAGCTCTTTGAATAAAGGTAGTTGGATCACTGGAATAATTAATAACATCAATGTTTTCATTATTTAATTCTCTGACAATTGCATGAATTCTAACACCTTTCATACCGACGCATGCTCCGACAGCATCAATACGATTATCCTGTGATTCAACAGCAACTTTTGCTCTTTCGCCAGGTTCCCTTGCAATTGCCTTTATGTCGATAATACCATCATATATTTCCGGAATTTCAATTTCAAATAATCTTCTAAGAAAAGTGTTATCTGACCTAGAAATTATAATTAATGGTTCACTGTTAGTCTTTTTGACTTCTTTAATTATAGCGCGGATAGTTTCTCCCTTTTTGTAACGTTCATAAGGTATTTGTTCATTACGAGGCAGTAATAATTCCTTTTTATTATGGTTAACTAATATATCATTTTTTCTAAGCTGATAAATATCTCCGACAACTATTTCACCAAGAAGTTCATTATACTCATTAAAAACAATATCTTTTTCAATTTCACGTATTTTCTGGTTTAATCCTTGTTTAGCAAGAATGATTAATCTTCTACCGAAGGATTCAAGAGGAAGTTTTTCGACAAAATCATCGCCAACTTCAAGTTCGTCTTCATTTCCGCGCTTGTTCACTTCATCGATTGATATCTGCGAATTTGGGTCTTCGACAAGATCAACAATTACCCGTTCTAGAAAAATTTCAATATCTCCTTTATCCATATTGACAACGACATCAAATTTTGATTCTTCGCCATATTTTTTCTTTACAAGAATGCCGAAGATTTCCTCGATAATTCCGGCGAGGACGTCCTTGTCGACTCCTTTTTCTCTAACCATTTGCGCAAAAGATTCTACAATATCTGAATTCATTTTATAGTTTCCTCCGTTAAGAAAAACTTATTAATACTTTAGCTTTTATTATGTTATTAAAATTAATGATTATTGTATTTTTATTATCATGCAAAAATTTAAGTTTATCATTTTCCACACTAATAAGTTTGCCGTTAAATTTCCTAGTTTCATTATTTTCTTTATAAGAAACTTCAAATTTACGATTAATATGCTTAAAATATTGCTTTAAATATTTCAAAGGTCTGTCAACACCGGGAGATGAAACCTCAAGACGATAAGACACACTAATTAAACCAAGATTTTCGATTTGCTCTTCAATTTCTCTGCTAACTTTTGCACAATCATCGGCATCAACATTTTTTTCTCCGTCAATGAATATTTCAATTATTTTATTATTTGGATTGCCACGAAAAATAATATCAATTAAGAAGAAACCATTTTCTTCTGATTTCTCAATAGCAATTCTGTTAATATTTTCATTAAATAAATTCATTGAAACAAAAATCGCCCTCAAAGGGGCGAAAAAAGTTAACCAAAAATACTACTTATTCTCTCAATAAGCAAGAAGTGGATTAGTGCAATTATTCATTATCTTATAAATTACTTTCGAATTTGATCAATTTTCCTTATTTATAATGGGAGATTTGTTTTCCTTATTTTTCTTTAAATCAAATATTGCTTCAACAAAAAATCCTAAAATAATTCCAAGCGCTAATGTAATTGATATTAACACTATTGTAGGAATTTGGAATTTCCATAAGAATATGGTTATTTGAATCAATTCAGTATTTTGAGATACAAAAATAGTAAAGAGAATTACTAATAGCATAACTACAATTATTTTAAATTTCATTTTCCACTCAAAATACAATTTTTAACATTCGAGACAATTTTTAATTCAATTTATCAATACCTGAGAAAATAAACAATATTTTGTTTGAAGATAATAAGATTAAAGATAAAAAAGTAGAAAGAGGACACAAAATGAATTCTCAATTTTAGATTTAGTCAGTAAAAAATTGTAAAATGTCAATTTTGTTACAAAAATATAGTTTAATAAATATTCTAAAGATACTTTTTCATTTTTTGCGGCAATACCTCTAAATAATTAATTTATCTTCATATTCTCCAAATACTTGCCTAAGAATATTGCAAATTTCACCAACAGAAGCATAAGATTTTACAGCATTAATAATTGGCGGCATTAAATTTTCATTTTTGGAAGCTGCTATTTTTAATTTTAGTAAAGAATTTTCGACTTCTGAATTATCTCTTTCACTTCTAATTTTTTTAAGAAATTTAATTTGTTCTTCCTGAGTTTTTAGATCAATTTTTAGCAAATCGGGTTTCAAATTTTCTTCAATCTGAAATTTATTAACACCCACTACGATTCTTTCTCCTCTTTCAATTTGTTTTTCATATTTATAAGACGCATTTTGAATTTCTGATTGGACATACCCATTCTCTATGGCTGAAATCATTCCCCCAAGAGAATCTATTTTATTGATATATTCTTCCGCTTTTTTTTCAATTTCATCAGTTAGCGATTCAATTAAATAAGATCCTCCAAGGGGGTCAATTGAATTTACAACTCCGCTTTCATAAGCAACAATTTGTTGTGTCCTTAAGGCAGTTCTGACAGACTCTTCAGTGGGTAAAGCCAGAGCTTCATCCTTACCGTTAGTATGGAGACTTTGAGTCCCCCCTAAAACGGCAGCTAATGTTTGAATTGTAACACGACAAATATTATTATCAACTTGTTGTGCAGTTAATGCTGAACCGGCTGTTTGGCTATGAAATCTGAGTATTAATGATTTTTGTTCTTTTGCATGAAATCGATTTTTCATGATTTTCGCCCACAAACGACGTGCAGCTCTAAACTTAGCTACTTCTTCCAATAAATCAATATGTGAATTAAAAAAGAAAGATAGTTGTCCAGCGAAATCATCTATATTTAATCCTGAACTTAATGCAGCATCTACATAGGCAATTGCGTTTGCAATAGTAAACCCAACTTCCTGAGCAGCAGTTGATCCTGCCTCCCGTATATGATAACCGCTAATAGAGATTGTATTCCATTTAGGTACTTCCATAGTACAAAATTTAAATATATCAACTATCAGCTTCATTGAAGGTTTGGGAGGGAAAATATAAGTTCCTCTAGCAATATATTCCTTTAATATATCATTTTGTATTGTTCCACTGATTTTATCTTTAGATACTCCTTGCTTTTCCGCTACTACGATATACATTGCAAGCAAAATTGATGCAGATGCATTAATCGTCATTGAAGTTGAAATTTTATCAAGCGGAATTTGATCAAATAGATTTTCCATATCTGCCAATGTATCTATTGCTACGCCTACTTTTCCGACTTCACCGAAAGCTATAGGATCGTCGCTGTCATATCCAATTTGAGTAGGTAAATCGAATGCTACAGATAATCCAGAAGTACCTTGTGACAGTAAATATTTATATCTTTTATTAGATTCTTTTGCTGAGCCGAAGCCAGCATATTGCCGCATCGTCCAGAGTTTTCCTCTATACATTGACGGCTGTATACCTCGAGTAAAAGGATATTCCCCAGGAAAACCGATTTGTTCAAGATAATTAGTATCTTCATTATCGCATTTATGATAAAGAGGCTTTAATTTTTCAAAAGAAATTGTCTGGAAATTTTTTTGCCGTTCTGGATATTTTGAAATAAATTTTTTATAGGAATTGATTTCCCAATCATTATAGGCTTTTTGAACTTTATCTTTTAAGTAGTCCAGATCTGACATAAGGTAATAAAAATCTTTATATTTACTTTTTGTGAGTAACAGAATTTAGGGCATTAAATATATCATTTTTGGTAAATGGTTTAATTAATAATTTACTTACACCAGCTTTTATAAACTGTTCTGTTTTTTCTTCATCAAATTCATTTGATAGTATTACAATCGGTCTTTCCAATGGGTCTATCTTTTTTATATGTCTGGATATTTTTAAAGATTGCTCCCAAAAACTCCTATCAACATCTATAATAATAAAATCGAAATTTTTTCGATCTATTATTTCAAGTTTGAAATCTGATAAACTTATTATTTCAAGTTCATATTTATTTTTGAGATAAGCACCTAGAAGATTTGAAGAATCGTTTGTATTATCAATCATCAAGATTTTCTTTAAATTTAGCGGCTGCAAACTTTTCGGATTTCCCTTAAATAAACTATTCGACAGGGGGAGTGTAAATGTAAATGTTGTACCGACACCTTTCAAACTGTCAACCAGAAGCGAACCTCCCATTTTTTCAATATACCTTTTTGCTAAAGCCAAACCTAAACCATTACCTTCATAATTCCGTCCGATGTTTAAATCTTCCTGACTAAATGGGCGGAAAATATGGTCTAAATAATTTGTTGAAATTCCTACACCGGAGTCTTTAATTTTGCAAATTGCTAATTCCCTATCATCGAGAATGTTTGTTTCTATTTCAATAAATCCTTGTTTAGTAAACTTAAGAGCGTTAATTAGAATATTATTAATAGCATTTTCAAGAATCTGAACATCTGCAAATACCAAAATTTCCTGAGGATAAAATTTTGTTTTTACCTCTAAATTCTTTTCTTTAGCACTTTGGATATTAATATCCATACAATGTTTAATAATATTTCCAAGCGAGACATTTTCAAAATTTATTGAGAAATTACCAGCTTCGATTTGGGCAAATTCTAGCATTTGTGAAATGCTTGTGTGCAGTCTCTGCGCACCGCTATATAAGTTATCCAGATAAACTTGATCCTCGGGATTTATTTTATCTTTAAAACTATCTTTTATTATTGATGTATAACCCAAAATAATGTTGAGAGGAGTTCTAAGTTCGTGAGATAAGACAGTAAGAAAAGTATTTTTTAACCTTTCGGCTTCTTTATTACCATCACGCGCCTTCCTAACTTCTGCTTCAGTCAGTACAATTTCCGTCTGATCTTCGTGGAAAAGAGCCACAAAATTTTTTTCTTCATAAGGTATATGAAATATTTTTGTTCGAAAAATAGGAAGAATAATATCGCGACTTTTTAAGAGAGAATCGGTAAAATTATCTACAATCCTTTTGTCTCGATTCTCAAAAGTTTTTAATATTGCATCATGAACACCGCTTCTTTTTAATTCCAAATCATTAAATATCCTGTATTCATTTATCTCTGAAAGATTATAACCCCAATGAAATGAAAAGGACTCGTTTATATATATAATTTTCCCTTCTTCATTAATAATTTCTATGGGAAAAGGAATATATTCATAGAAGATATTGAAATATTTTAAGATTGTATCAGTCATAGGATTAGTTAACAGGTAATGAAAATTGTACAGTCGCGCCTTGAGTTCGCTCCAAAATTTTTATTTGACCATTGTGCCTATCTATAATGCTTTTGCATAAATAAAGCCCATAACTAGTTTTTTTTGCAGAAATAATCTCATTGAAAGGATTTATTAAATCTTCCGGGAAACCGGGTCCATTATCCTTCACTTGAACGAAAATACTGCTGTTTTCATAATATGTTCTGACCGTTATTGTAATATCACTTTTAACTTCTGCACAATTATTAAAAAGATGAACTAATAAATGCTGAATTTGCTCGGAGTCATAATTACAAAGCGGCAAAGGATTAAATTCAGTGTTAAAAGTAATGCTGTAAAATTTTTTCATCGGAGAAATATATTTTATTACAGATTGAATTGTTTTGTTTAAGTCTCCACTATCTTTATTTAAATTCATAATTGATGTTTCGAGAAGTATCTGCGCAAACTTCTGAATGTTTCTGATACTATCTATTGCTACTTTACATTTAAGATTTAGACGGTCCAATAAAATTGGATCTATTTTAGTGGAATTTATTTCATATTCCTTTTGAGCTTTTTCAATTACTCTCATTAAACTTTCATTTTCTAAAAGAGCTAAATGCACTAATCCTTGAAGTGATTGACCTATTTCAGAATCAATGCTTGATTTTAAAGCTTTCCTTTCCGATTGTATTAACTGAATATTGGCTTCATTCAGAGCATTGTATGCGGAGATTTGTCCATTATATAGCTGAGCATTTCTAATTGCAGTAGCAGCCTGGCCTGCCATGATTTCAAAAGTATCGGTTATTTCTTTAATTTTAATTTTATGAATATCTCGACTATCAACATAAATCACACCAATTTTTTTGTCATCACATATTAAAGGCGAGCATAGAATTGTTTGTAGATCTAGATTTAATATGCTTTTGGTAGGGTCAAAATTTGTATCACTTTGGGCTCCTTCAACAAATTTTGATTGACCGGTACGAAAAACATCTTCAACAATAGATGTGCTAATATTAAAAAGATTTTCCGGAAGTAAGTTTCCTGCGGAATCAAGTCCGATTTTATATTCCAGTTTTCCTTGGCCGCTCTTTAATACGATGAAGCCCCTATCTGAATTAGTGAGTTTGACGGAATATTTTAGAACAAGATTTAATACATCTTCTAATATTAATGTGTGATTAATAATTTTTACAATATCTAGTATGACCTCGAGGTTTTTCGACTTTGAAGAGGATTCATCAATTGAGATTCTCCCGGATGCCGGATTGTCAATATTTTTCTTAAACTCAGAAAATTTCATTAATATTTATTGATAATTTGATTACTGCTATTTGTTAATATACTGTTATGTAAATAAATTAAAAATAATTGTTCGGGTTAATATAACTTAAAAAGGACAAAAAATTCAAAAAATTGTTAATGGGGTTTAAGCAAAGATTCAATTTTAGAAATCATGTTGGAGTGCTTTATCTTTTTATAATACTGAAGTGATTTTTTCCAATTACGGATTGATTCTGGTTTTTTTCCCATTTCTGAATATAAATAACCCATCTCATAAAAGGTTTCGGCTTCATTCATTTTGTTATCAAACTCATTATTGATTTTAAGGCTGGCATTAAAGAATTTTTCTGCATAAGAGTATTTCTTCTTATTTCTATATATAATTCCCTTAATCTTATATAACTCAGCAATAGAAAGTCTATCGTTTATTTTTTTGCAAATACTCATTGATTTTTGAATATAAGCAGACGCAAATATATAATCTTTTATAATTGCATAAATATAAGACTTTGAAACGTATGATATAACTAAATTTGGTAAAAATTCTGTTTTATTATGAAGAGCAATGCTAATATCAAGCTCATTCAAAGCTGAGTTAAAATCTCCCTTGTTAATAAAATAAATACTCAAATTGTTCCTTAATTCTGATATTCGTCTAAAATCTTTTGCATGTTCAAATTTTAATAATGCTCTTTTAAAATAAGACATTGCATCATTGTAATTCCCTTGAATACTATTTATGATTCCAACGTTCATTTCAATTATACCAATCCAAACAAAATCTTTTTTGGGATCCAAATAGGAAAGGCTTTTTTCAAAATGTAATTTGGTTTTTCCAATATTGCTTTTGTCGCCATAGATAGTTCCTAAAAGATTTTCACATCTTGCACATCCTCGATAATCTTTTTCGGCAGTAAAAATTATTTTTGCGTTTTTTATAAATTTAATGCTTTGTTCCCATTCAGCCTGGCGGCTAAAAATATTTCCTAAAGTTAAAAGTGTATAAGCCCGAAGACTAACTAATTGTAATTCGGAATGTGTAAGATTTAGTATATGAATAAATACTTCTTTTGCAAAATCAAATTCACCATTTGCCATTAGTATTTCCCCATAACCGAATAAAAATTCCGATAGCTTTGATTTAGATAGTTTTGATTTTACAATTGATAATAAAAGAGTAAAATATGTGCGGCCGGAATTTATCCGCGTTTGTTTAAGGAGATACTTTGTATTATTATTTAATTTTATGCCGGATTTTTGTTTTACCAATGAAGCACTTTTCAATTTCATTTTAATTTCAAGAACTTCATTCTCGGTAAAAAAATTTGGCAAGACTTGATTTAATATTTCAAATTTAAAATTCATTATTAAAAAATATTTTGAAGTAGTTTAAAAGACACAAACCAATCCCATGCATTATCTTTACCATACCAGGCTTTTGCTATACCCGAAGAAAAAGTAGATTCTAAATTAAACCAATGTTTAAAATTAAAATTAATTTGACCTCCAACATCATTCCAACTTTTAATTCGATTCGATCCACTAATTAGATTTTCAGTATAAATAGAAATGTCTATATAATTTAAAAAATGTTCTCCTACACTAATATTGTCAATTCTTATAGGGGGAAAATTATTTTCAAGAAGAATTTTGGCGAAATTATTGACTAACAAATTATAGATTGGTATACCAGGAAACCTAAAGACATCCCGGTATTGTTTTACGGGAACATCTTCCAATGCTCGATTTCCAAAGCCACCGAAATAGAAATTAGCTTGCTCAAGATTTTGATTCTTTTGAGTATATCCGGCAGCAAATTTTAAGTGGAAAATATTATGCGGAAAAATAAATATTGAATAGTTATCCCAAGCTCCATAAACCTCGCCGGCAAGTTGAATCTTGCTGACACCGGCACCAAATCCTAGAAGTGTAAAATTATATTCATTTCCTTCTTCATAATCAACACTTCCAATACTTCTACGCAAGTTTTTAGAATTAAAATTAGTCTGAGCAAAAGTAAAATCGGATTGAGAAACTTTTATCAAATTATCATTTATTGACTTTATCCCGCTATAATAATCCACTTCTGTTTTCTGTTTAATTTTTAATGGATTATCATAAATCCAATAATAAGTATCGGCTAAAGCAATTCTTGTTCCGATCATGCCTCGTTTTCTATCATTAAACAAATCATAAAAATCCGAGGCATTATAATCTATATCTAATTCAATTTCTTTCTTGAATTCGTATTTCCCCTTGAAATGAAATCTTGGTAAGCCAATGTTATCATTGAAAGGAGAGTAGCCAAATTCCATCGTCAAATCATTAAAATAAATAGGATCTGCAATATGAGTATAAAAACCCAAGACCTTTTCTGTCTGAAAACCGGAGATAACAGGAATAAATGTCTGAATAATTGAATTTGAAATACCATTATAATTCTCGCTAATGGAAAAGTCAGATGTATCTATATTAGTATTATTATAATTTAACAAATAATTCGTGATCTTTGGATAATATTTCAACAGCTTTTCGCCAAAATAATTAATAGCAGGAAGTTCATCAATTGCTTTATTCGGAATTAAAACCGGCACAAATCCATCAGATGAATATTCAAAAGCAAATAAAGTGTCTGCATTAAGGTATATAGGTTTAAATAGACCTATTAGTGTATTGGATAATACTTCTATTGATGAATCTTCAAAATTATCGCGATAGATATTTGAGACACCATTTGTATAAGAATCCCAAAAAAGATTTTTACTATCAGGACTCCAAGAGGGATTTTCAGGTGACCCACCGGTGGTGATTGTCTTAAAATTAAATTTTCCTGTCAATTTTAGATTATCACAATCGATGATTATTAAAGATTGTTCACCATTATTTTTGTGCATAACTGCAGCGAGGTTTTTACCGTCCGGACTTACAGATAAATTAAAAATGTTATAGTCTAAACCAAAATCAATTAAGGGTTCAAGCTTTTTATATGGATAGGAAGAGTACATTAAAGATACGCTTCCGATATCATGCTGAATCCCCCAGAGTTCATGAGTTGAAGACGAGACTGTAATATCGCCCGTTCGATAATCCTTAAATAATTCTTTTGACTTACGATTATTTAAGTCCATAACCCAAATATCACGGTAAAGTTCATTGTTATTTGTAGTATAAAAATAAAGATTAAGACTATTATCATAAGCTACTGAAGAAACTTGCAAGAGACTTGGTGTAGGTAAAGTGGAGACAACTTCTGATTTTCCATTCTTATAATTTAATTTTTGGATAGATGCCAGATATCCCGACATATTGCAGCCAAAATATATATTACCATTTCGTGAATTGAAAAAAGGCTGAGTTACCCATCCAAATGGTTTTTGAGTAATTTTCTTGACTGGTGAAAGAGAAGCGGATTTTATTTTCTGAATATTTTTTTCTTGGAATTCTTGTTCATAAGTTAAAAAATTATTCCATTCTTTATAAAAATTTGTCCCAAAGTATTCATCCCAATCTTTATCAAAGCCAATTCTATAATTTTTATTAAATTTTGAAATGAAATTTTCATAAAAACCGGAAGAATCAGAATTAAACCAGGAAATCAATTTTTCAGGTCCATAATGTTGCACTAAATACGCTGCAAATCTCTCTCCATAGAGATAATAGATTGTTCCTAAAAGAAATGAAGTATTTGATAGATTTTCTAGTTCAGAGGGAGATTTAAAACACTTCTCTTCAACAACAATATCACGAAAATACATTTCATCAAAACTGCTTAACATTCTGCCAAAACCGCCATTAGACCAAGTCTCAAAAAATTCTGCAATTGATTCTTGATGCCAACGTGGTGTATAACGATTATAGTTAGTCAATAAGCTATAAAATATAGTAAGCGGATTAATTTGTTCTGGTGTAACTTTCCCGAATAAACTACGTAAAAATTTTTCCAAACCAGCTGTTTTATCATCCACAACAATATGAACTAATTCATGGCTTAAGGTCCATTGTATTCTATCTGTATAAAGAAGGTTCTCATAACCAGGTTCAAAGGGTTCAATTTCTAATTGTATTTCATTTCGAGGAAGGGTAGTTGCCGCGCCAAATCCATAATCATCAAAATCATAAGCAATTATAACTATTTTGTTTGATGGAGTATAGTTAAAAATGCTATCTAAAGATTTCAAAGCATTTTCTGCAGAGTATAAAATGTGCGGTGCCAAATACGAATAATTTTCCTTATAAATTAATTTAAAATTTTGGCTTCTCATTTCGCGCCATTTATTATGAGCATCTACTGCAAAAATAAAAATAAAAAAAAATATTAAAATCTGAACTAAAAATCGTCTTATACCAGGTAAAGAACATTGTCGAATAATTTTAGCCAAACTGTTTTTCTCAATAATTTATAAATATGCCTGCAAATTTATTTTGCAGGCATTAATTTACAAATCTTTACAAATTTATTGTAATAAAATCCCCCATCCATTAAAATTTAAATTAATTACTTTGAATAGCCGTATGAGCTACCGAGATTATCTACTTGGCTATTGGATTTTGAGTACCCATAAGAACTTCCAAGATTATCTACTTGGCTATTGGACTTTGAGTATCCATAAGAACTTCCAAGATTATCTACTTGGCTATTGGACTTTGAGTATCCATAAGAACTTCCAAGATTATCTACTTGGCTATTGGACTTTGAGTATCCATAAGAACTTCCAAGATTACCTACTTGGCTATTGGACTTTGAGTATCCATAAGAACTTCCAAGATTACCTACTTGGCTATTGGACTTTGAGTATCCATAAGAACTTCCAAGATTACCTACCTGAGCAGATGAATTATCAACAAATGTTCTGGTTCTAATCTCGCTAGTTCTCGTCGTTGTACGGGTAACATTATTAAACTCAACAGTGCGATTAATTTGAATAACCTGATAGCGAGTGGCTTTCTCAATGTTATTCTTTTGAATTGGGTCTTTAGCTTGCACTGCAATAACAAAGACTCCCAATAACAATAAGGTGAAAATAGATTTTGACATAAATCCCTCAAAAAAAAATTGAAAATAAATTGTTTTAAGCAACTCTAAATTTTCAACGATTATGCCATACCTGAATATTAGTCTTTGTATCAATAATTATAGTAAAGTAATTTGGAAGCGGTAAAATTTACTTTATTAAGATGGTAATTTTTAAATAAATGTAAAAATTTTTTACATTTATTTTCAATTTATTAAATAAAGAATTGTGCGAGAATCAAAAGAAATATTATTTTCTCATAGATTCCCGCTCAATGTTATGAGGGATAAGTCAGCAAACTTTTTTATTTCCCCCAGCCATATCTTGAAAAATGCGGTAATTTTGCATTAATTATTTCCAGTGTTCCGGTTTGTGGGACAATTGTTATTCCGTCATTTTGAACCAAAGAAACTGAACCATCTTGGGCAAAGTAATAAAAGTTTATATCGTTAGGATTGATTCCGGTTAAATCAACTCCTGTTATTTTTAGATTCAATACTAATGGAATATTAAATAATGATGTCGGCGAAAAATCAATAGCAGCATCATCGCCTATTTGCATTGATATATTTTTGGTACCGCTATATGCGCCAATAGGAACGCTAAGTTCTGCATCTATTGTAACTTGCGTTTTACCGGAGATATAGCTTTCATGCAGCTGAACCGAACCGCCATTTTCTCCGGAAATTAATTGACTCGCTGAGAAAACAGATTCTATATTAACCCCGCTTTTTAGAGGCAATTTTATTGCTGTTTTCGAACTGACTGCAGAATTGACGGGGTTCATATTTGTTTTTAGATCCGAGCAGCCTAAATAGAATATACTTATAGCAAACAAAGAAAGTATAATTTTTTTCACCATTAACTCCTAATTGCTTAATGAATATGCACATTATCATACAAGCAACATGCCAAGAAATATTAATGGTCTAATAAGTTTTTATTCACAAGAGAATTAGAAATATTTATTCTAGAAGAGAATCCAGTGTTGGGCGAGAAATTCGTAGGATTTTAGAAGTACGAAATTTATTACCGTTCATTTTGGAAAGAATTTCTTTAGCATATTCTTTTGAAACTTTTTTAAGGTCGGTGTCAAAATAGTTAAATTCAAGTCTGATATGTTGAGGCATTAAATCAATTTCATTCTTAGGTAAATCATTTTTTGAATTTTCAGTAAATAAAAGATTAGAAAAATCATTTAGTTTTATTGTATTGCTTTCACTAAGTAGAACTGCTCTTTCGATTGCATTTCGAAGTTCTCTAACGTTTCCGGGCCATTGATATTGCAAAATAAAATCTTTAGCAGGTTTTTCAATACTTTTAATTTTTTTATTAAACTGTAAGTTAAACTCATTTATAAAATCTTCAACTAATAACAGAACATCTTCACCACGTGACCTTAAAGGAGGGAGTTCCAGGGAGACTACATTTAGCCGGTGGTAAAGGTCTCTTCTAAATAAATTATCTTCCACCATTTCAGTTAAATTTTTATTTGTGGCAGATAATATCCGTGCATTAATAGAAATATCTTTTGTTCCTCCAAGTCTTCTAATAATTTTTCGTTCTATGGTTCTTAAAAGCTTGGATTGAATATTTAGAGATAAGTCGCCTATTTCATCCAGAAAAAGTGTACCCTTACCAGCAATTTCGAACAACCCCAGTTTCCGTATTTTTGCATTAGTAAAGGCGCCCGGTTCATATCCAAAAAGTTCCGATTCCAATAAACTTTCAGGAATAGCATTACAAATAATATCCACAAATGGCGAATCCTTTCTTTCGCTGAACATGTGTATTGCTTTTGCAAGGCGCCCCTTGCCTGTTCCTGTTTCTCCTAGTATTATAATATTGGAATCACTTTTTACTGCAACTTTTTTGGCAAGTTCAATAACTTTAACGAAATGACTGGAATTTCCAATTAAAGATTTAAAATCGTCAAATCTTTTCTCGGAGTTGTCAGGCGAAAACTCTTCGGTAATATAGGAACGAGTAGTTATTATTTCATTAATATAGGAAATGAATTTATATAATTCATAGGGAAATATAAATATGTCACTGTATCCGAGTTTAACTAATGAACTTATTAACAATGCATCATTATTTTGAGTTACAAATATTATCTTATTTTTTAGATTATTTTTATCTTCGAGTGCTTTATTAAGATACTTTGATTGAATACTATTTATTTGAATTATAATAATTTCATTCTGTAAAATTTCAAAAATTTTTGGAAAGGAAGAGTGTGTATTCATTTTTTTTAGCACAAGCTGGTTAACAGATGAACTAATAGAAGAAACATCTTTAATATCCGAAAATATTTTTATTTGTATTTTATCTTTGGAGGACAAATTCAAATTCCCATTTCTTTAATTTTTTTCAATGTGCTTTGACGGTCAGGTCTATTTAGATATGTTTCGCGTAATTTTTTATTCTTAATTAAATCGGCGAAATAATTAATAATTTCTTTCGAATAGATTAAATTTTCTTTCGCTTTACCGTAATTACCTCTTTGATAATAAGCGCATCCCAGTTCAAACAATATCTTCCATGTCAGCTCAGTAATATAAAACTCTTTAATTGCATCAAAAGCAGACAGAAAATATTCAATCGGTGAAAGAAAGTTCTCATTTGATTTAATGCTGCATATTCTCCCCAGCATATATTTTTGCTCAGCAAAAATCATTGCATTTTCTTTAATCAAATTTTTTATAATATCAGTTGTAAGTGCTGCAAGGGCATCTTCTATTCTATTGGATGAGATTTGAAATTCTACAATAAGGATCGTAATGGAAAAATAATGTATCATATCTTTTTGTTCAAAGAATTTAGATTGAAGAGAAAGAAGAGAATCTAATTTTGTAGCAGAGAAACTTGAAGCAGCATTTTCAAGTTCCAATAAATATAATAATTGTGTTCTGTTTTTTTCTGGAGTTGATTCTTTCCAAAGTACCGGATAGACATTTCCTATAATTTTAGAAACCCATTTAAAATCACCAATTATATATATCAATTTAGCAAGTAAAAACTGAGCAAAAAGTTCTTCTATAAAATATTTTAATTTTGAAAAGATCAAAATAGAATTTTCTATAGAGCTAAGTGCTTCTTGATAATTACAAGTAAATAAGTATACTTCACTCAAATTTTCCAGAGCTTGGGCTTCTCCAAATTTATCCCCAATATTTGAAAAAATAGATACAGCTTTTTTATAATAATCGATAGCATCAGAAAAAAACAATTTCTCATAATAATAAATACCAAAATTTATTAGAAGTTTCCCTTCTTGTTCCAGATTGCCTATTTCTTCATTGGCTTTCAGTGCAATTGTCCAATAATTTTTTGCACTTTCATGATCCCCTTGAATATTAAAAATTATCCCTATATTAGCATTCATTTGAGCTATTCTAGTTGGTATTTTTAATTCTTCATAAATTTTCTTAGCCTTTTCAAAATATACTATTGAATTCTTCAAAATATCATTCCGAAATAGCCCTATAAGTCCTAACATATTAAAGCATTTGGCTATATCTTCCGGCAAGCTAGAAGAATTTGCAATAACAGAATTGCAAATGTGAATAACTGTTTCAAATTTATTCATTTCAAACTCAGCGCTTGCAATTTCGGCAAGAATTGTTTGTTGCTTCGTTTTATCTATAATAGACGGTAAAAGTTCGTTTAAACAATTTTTTCCGTTTTCATTTTCTCCCAATCCTATTAAACAAACTCCTTTTAACAATAAAATTTCATTTCTTAAATCATATTTTTTATTTTGATCAAGAAGTTCGCTTATAATTGTTAAAGCGGTTTGATATTCTCCCAATTTATAATAAATATTTACAAGCTTATATTTAACGTCGAAATAATAATTATCATTAAGTCTTAGACTGAGCAGATGTAAAAGAATATTTTTTTGATAAGAAAAGGCTGATAAATTTTCCGGATAATTTAGTTCATTCCAAAATAATTCATAGCTTTTAATGTATTCCCCTGATAATTCATAATGTCTGGCTATTTCAATTTTATTAAAATATTTAAATTCTTTTTCTAACTTATCGGTTATTTTCACGTGGTAATTAATGGGGTCTTCAATTTTTTCATATACATATTTTTTCATTCCCTCTGAAGTAAAGGCAATACCTTCATTTCTATTATAATGCTGCAAAATATTTTTTTGCTGTAAATCAAAAACATTTGATGTTACCAACTCAAATGATAAGTTGGTTAATTTTGAAATTACCGGAATTTCCAAAGGAATATTAAAAGCCGAGATTAATTTGGTTATTTCCAATTCCTCCTTGGATAATCCATTAAGTCGCAAATTAAAGATTTCCGCCTGCGATTTTTTTAAAATTGAAACATCTTTTTCATTTGTTTTTACAGTAATCCCTGTAGATTTAAACTCTATAATTTGAAGATATATAATATCTCTTATAAATGATATAATATTCCCTGGCAGTAAGTCGGCATAAATTAAAATCAATTTTTTTAAGTCACTTTGAGGAAATTTATTGTTGAAACTTAAGGTCACGAACTCCTCGACATTATTTCCTGTGAACGGATTTAGGCTTATTTTGTGCAAATTAAAAAAATATTCTGATAAATAATTTAAATCTGAGTTTTCAGTAAGTATAACTTTAATTTTATTTATCTGAAAAATCGGAATTATATTTCTAAACATTTCGAGGGCCAACCCGTCATAAGAATTAAAATCGTCCAACACAATAGTAAGTCTGATACGCATTGAAATTGAAGTAAATATTATTTTTAAATCTGCCATTAAATCCTTAGATAAGGCATTAAATATTTCATCCACCTTTTCCAAAATATTATGAGATAGTATTTCATAGACAAACTTATTGAAGATTATTTGGCTTAAAAATAGTTTTATGTATTCTAATCCTGTTTTAGTTTTATTATTTTTAATTAATATCACTTTCTCGAAACAATAATATATTTCTTCAACAAGAGATGATTTTCCGGAACCCTGGGAGCCTCTTATTGTAATTATCTCATTACTTAGATTATCTTCAAAAAAAGTATTTATTATTGTTAAAATATCGGTTCTATCGGAAAATACCCTAGCCGGTACCCAGTCCCTGTATAGAGTCTGATCAATGGGCAAATTTAACGCTGATATTACTTCAATAGCATTCTGAAACCTTTCATCGGGATTCTTTGTCAATAACTTTTTTATAACATTTATGAACTTATCTGCATAATTTGTCGGAGGATATTTAAATTCTTTTTCTAAGTGAGCTTTGTATATTTCAAGTTCATCTTTTGTATCAAACGGAAATTCTTCATAAACAATTTTATATAATAAAATACCTAATGAATATAAGTCAACTCTATAATCATAATTATCTTTGCGCAATATTTCGGGAGCGATATATTCAGCTGTGCCTCTTATGACATTTTCATTCATTTTAAATATATTTTGTGCGAAACCAAGATCAATTAATTTAATAACCGGTTTATCATTGTTTTCGGACACTAAAATATTTTCGAGTTTTAGGTCAAAATAGATATAATTTGATTGATGGAGATAATAAAGAGTAGAACAAAGTTGTTTTATTATATCTATAAGGAAGTCATAGTTAGAAAATAACTTAATATTAGAAAGTTCTTCCCCATTAAAATATTCCATAGTTATAAATAATGAACCTATTGAAATATCTTCTTTCCCCGAATAATTAGATACAACACCAAAGTCATTGGCTTTGATAATGTTAGGATGATTCAGTTTCCGCAAAGTAAAGTATTCATTTCTAAATAATATGCACTCAGTTTCCTCACATTTGTCAGATAAGATTTTGATAGCTAAATCATTTCCGGGAAATATTGAATCATTACAAAGAAAAACTTTGCTTCGTCCTTCCCCAATTTTCTTTTTAATTATATATCTTCCATTAACCATTATTTAATCGCGGATTAAAATATAAGTTCAACTTTCTTCCTAAATCATTTGCTGTATAAATTGTTAAAATTAGACATAGCCCTGGAGACAATATCATCCACCAGGCTTGGTTTAAATAATTTTGACCGGAATTAATCATTGCTCCCCAAGATGGATATAAATTACCAATACCAAGCCCAAGGTAGCTCAACGCAGCTTCAGCCAAAATTACAGCCCCGAACTGAAAAACCAGATTTACAATAATGGGTGATAATATATTAGGCAAAATTTCTCTAATTAATAGATTATTTGGTTTCAAGCCAACCATTTTAGCTGTAATAAAATAATCTTTGCATTTTATTAAAATTACTTCGCTTCTAACAATTTTGAATAGACTCATCCAGCCGGAAAATCCAAGAACGACAATAACAGATAAAAGAGAATTACCAAAAAAAGCTAAAATAAGAATTACAAAAAATATTGCAGGGAACGATAAAAACATATCCACTATTCTACTTAGGATTAAATCCACAAATCCACCTAAATAACCGGATAAAAATCCTAGAATTAAACCAAGGGAAAGAGAAATTAAAACAGAGCCAAATCCTACAAATAGAGAAACCCTGGCACCAAAAACCAATCTTGAAAAAATATCTCTGCCAAATTCGTCCGTACCAAGGAGATAAAACATTCTTGAAATAACCGGCTTCCCAAATGAATTCGCTATTGTATCCTTAGGCAAGGCTAACTTGCCATCTTTTTCAAAAATATCAGCTTCATTTCCAAAATGCATACTGTCTGCTAGTATAATATTTTCATCAAATGAATTTTTAATTATTTTTGATTTCAGGGCAAAGAACTTGCTTTGAATATTATTCCCGACTATCTGTTTTGTCTTAAGATGAACAACTTCAACAGAACTAAAAGGCGGAAGCAAATGCGTTTCATTTAAATTCTTTTGAAAGTCAGGGTTAGCATTTGATATTAAAGGAGCAAAAATGAAAAATATCAAAAGGATTAATAATAAAATAGAAGTTATACTAATTTTTGTGTCCAATATTTTTAATTTTCGCCTCAAATAAAATGCTATAGCCGGCATAATAACTATCAGCATTGAAGAGGCGAACATATCAATTAAGGGCATATCTAAATGCAAAACTGCAATTTTATAATTCTTAATTAATAACTCAAAAACAATAAATATAAGGGAGTACGTATTAAGTATTATCTCAAATTTTATTACAATAATAAAGAGGCATATACCAATTAACAAATACCAATTTTTTAATTTGTATTTCATTTAATTAAGAAGTCCCTTTATTAGACGTTTATCCAACTTTACCTTTAGGATATCTGCTACAAGATTCGTAATAATAACTAGCACACCCGAGACAAAAGTAGTTCCAATTATTAGAGGATAGTCGCGAGATAGGATGGCATTAATAGTGAGTCTTCCCATTCCCGGCAGCCCAAATATTACTTCAGTAATTAAAGCCCCGCTAAATAAAATTCCTAATTCAACTCCGGCGATTGAAATAAGAGGATTTATTGCATTTGGGATTACATTTTGTTTATAAATGTTCTTTTCCGGAATACCGTATGAGCGCAGATATGTAATAAAAGTACGGTTATAAACATTTTCAAAATTATCGCGCAAATATTTATAAAATACTGCTGTTCCACCCAATGATAGCGTAATTAGCGGCATTATTAGGTGAGATAAATTATCCATTAGTTTTGGAATTAAGGGATAGGAATTATTTTCAAAAGAGGATAATCCCGATGAAGGTAAAATATTTAAAGATGACGAAAATATTAAAACAAGCAAAACTCCAATAACAAAAGTCGGAGCTGCATAGATAATAAGGCTTATTTGGGAGATCGCTTTATCTAGTTTTCCATTTATTTTTTTAATCGATAAAGAAGCAAGGAAAAATCCGAGCACAAGCTGAATTATAAAGCTTGTAATTGAGAACAATAGGGTAAAGGGGAGGAAGTCCATTATAACAGAAAATACCGGAATCCGATAAGTAAAAGATATTCCGAAATTACCTCTCGTAAGATTCAACAAAAAAGAGCTATATTGATTAATTAATGATTTATCCAGATTAAATGATTCTCTTATTTTTGCAGCAAGCTGCGGACTTAGATCAGGAGAGAAATATTTTAAAGATGGATCACCCGGCGATAGCCTTAACAAAAAGAAAAGAAAACTTATCAATAAAAACAAAACTAATACTGAAGAAAAAATTCTTTTTATTAATAAAATAAAAATTTCTTTTTTCATTGAGTATTAATTATTTAATGTCCAGTTCCAGGCGTGGTAGACTGCGCCCAGAGGAGAGATTTTGATATCTTTAATTCTTTTATTATACATAACATTATTATTTATCCAATATAGGAAAGTAACGGGATTGTCTTTATATATTATTTGCTCTAACTCTTTATATAAATGATTTTTTATATTTTTATTTTTTTCGGAATCGATTTTCATTATTATTTTATCCGCATTTTTATTTTGATAACAAGAGAAATTCATCGGAGTTTTTTTAAGATCTGAATACCAGTATGATTTCATATCAAGGGGTATAGCAACCGACCAGCCAGCCATCCAAGCATCAAACTCATGTTTAAACATTCTTTCAAAGAATACTTGGGGTTCTAATGTTTCGATTTTTACATCGACTCCAATTTCTTTTAAATCATTTTTTATGATAGTGGCAGCAAATTCTCTCAATGGGTTTCCCGAAGGAATAAAAAGGGAAAATGAAAATTTCATCCCGTTTTTTTCTAAGACTCCGGTTTTGTTTATATCTTGCCAGCCTTCATCAGCTAAGATCTTAGCAGCTTTCTTGGGATTAAATTGAAGCGGTTTTAATAATGTGTCTATTGCATTTTTAAAAATCGGAGCTATAGGACCCACAGCAAGTTCTCCCTGGTCTTTTAAGAACTCATGCAGAATTTCATTTCGGTTTATTGCATAAGTTAATGCTTCTCTGACCTTTTCGTCACCGAAAATTTTATTAGGAACAATTTTATTATCTTTTTTGTAAGACTCAGGATCGATATTATTCCATGCTAAATAATCATATTCCCTGCCTTTTATTGGCATTAATTGTAAATATTTTTTACCTGATAACTGTTTTAAATCTTCTGTTTTAATATCTTCTGTTAAGTCAATTTCCCCTTCCCTTAATTGTGTTATGCGGGATAAGTAATCGGGGACGACCTTAAAAATAATTTCTTTCGCCCCTGATGGTTTATGAAGAAAAGATCTTTCATTTGACTTTAATATTATTGCCTGGTTTTTTTGCCATTCAGCTAAATAAAATGGACCATCCGTAACCGGTTTGATTTGCTTTTCAATGGTAATTAAATTTTTTCTATCAATATTTTGAAAAATATGTTTTGGTATTAAAGGTACAGTTAAATCAATTAGGTCAGGTGGAATATTTTTTTTAAAATTTATTCTTAATTTAAATGGACTTTCAACTTCAAATGTTCTATTAATATCAATATGAAGTGTAGTATCGGCTTCAAATGTTTTAAAAGTTCCGTACCTGCTGCTTTGTACTATAGGATCTGAATATAAATCGAATGAAAAAACTACATCCTCAGCAGTAAATTGGACTCCATCGGACCAATATACGTCATTTCTTAAATCAAGTGTCACAGAAGAAGAGTCACTATTCCAACTCCAATCTTTGGCAAGCATGGGTTCATCAATCAATTCCCCGCTTTTTTCATCCCATTTATATTGAATTAAACTCATATACAGCAGTTCTGAAATATCCCCCTCATTTACAGTATATGAAAACAAAGGATTTGTTGATTCAATATCGGATGAAATTCCTATAATTATTGCATTTGGATGCTTATTAAAGTTGTTACTGCATGATTGTAAAATGACAATCAGTAAAATAAATACAATATATCCGAAGAAATTAATTTTTTTTAGTATTTGCAAAAAAATTCCATAATTTTCGTCTTAATTTATTATTTTGTTATTTAAATACAAATGATTGATGAACAAGTATGCTTAATGTTAAAATTAATGAAATTAGACTAAACAATATAACCTTACTAAAGGATATAAATTTCAAATTAGAAAACAATAGGATTTATACAATTATCGGTCCAAACGGATCAGGAAAATCAACTCTAATAAATTCTCTTACTTGTTTACTTGATAAAAGATTTTATTCAATAAACGGTAAAGTGATTTTTCACAATAAAGATTTGTTAAGTATAACTTATGAAGAATTATTAGTTATTAGAAAAAATTTCATTAAATATGTTTTTCAGGATGCAATCAATAGTTTTGATCCTTTAAAAAAATTCGAATTTTATTTTAAAATTTTTTCAAAGAATGAAGTTGATATTGAGAGTTTATTAAAATTTTTTTTACTTCCCGATAAAATTAATTTATCTCGGCTTTTTCCTTATGAAGTAAGCGGAGGAATGGCTCAAAGAATCGGATTTGTTTTGGCGCTTCTTAATGAACCAGAAATTTTAATTTTAGATGAGCCTACTTCAGGCATTGACTCAGCAATTGCTAACTTATTTTTGCTAAAGATAAGACAATTTGCTTCCCAAAAAAATAATATTGTTTTGCTTGTTACTCATGACATTAAATTTGCTCAAAAAGCTAGTCACGAAATAGCTTTTTTAGCAAACAGAAGTATTTCTAAATTTACTTCAATAGATAATTTTTCATTGGATCAAGGATCTGAATTTGCCGACTTTAATAAAATTCAAAATGAATTGGTATAATGAACTTTTTATTAAGATTAGAAAATATTGGTTATTCTGCACCTGAAAATTCAGTTAAAAATAAGTACCGCAAGAAAACCATTTTATCACAAATTAATTTCGAACTTGAAAAAGGAAAGATTTTAGGTATTGCAGGTGAATCGGGAAGCGGAAAAACTACTCTAGCTAAAATTATAGCCGGAATAGTTTTACCCACCGAAGGAAAGATTTTTTCGAATTTTGCTGATGGATGGCAGAAACTTAAGCCCTATCCGGTTCAAATTCTATTCCAAAATAATGGCGAAATATTAAATCCTCTTAGAAACGTCGAAAAAATAATAGATGAATCGCTAAGAATTCGATATAAAAATAAACAAATAGACAATGAGAAGGAAAGAATATTTCATTTATTAAATATTCCTGTCTCAATAAGAAATCGAAAAGGATTTGAATTAAGCGGAGGAGAACAGCAGCGAATTGCACTTGCAAGAATTATTGCTTCAAATCCGGAATTATTAATTTTAGATGAACCTTTTTCTGCTCAAGACCCCATATCGCAATTAAACCTGCTCAAAATTCTTAAACAAATAAACTCAGAGTTTGGGATTACTATTATTTGCATTGCTCATAACTTAACAATACTTAATAATCTATGCGATGATATGATAATATTATATAATGGGGAAATTGTTGAAAAAGATTCTGTAAATAAAATATTCGAATCTCCCGGACATCCGTATACAAAATTTTTATTAAAAGCCAGTAATTACAATTTATCTTATGAAGAAATTTCACAGGAGATTTATTTAATTAATTATTGAAGCTGTAAGAGATAATCTGCAATTTTACCTAGATTTTTCACATCAATATTATTAAATGATGGCATCATAACTTCATATTTTATTCTATAGCTTTTAAAACGTTCAGAGGACATAAAGGAGACTGGGTTGCGCAAATAATTAATTAGGTTATCTCTAGTCCAATATTTTTTTACACCGTGAATATTGGGAGCCATTTTTGTACCTTTCAAATCTGTTCCATGACAGCCAGTACATCCGATACTTGACATTAAATCTTGTGGAGAGGAGGCTTGAGTAGATTGCCCCATTTGAGGTGCTGATGAAGAAGCACTTTTTTCCTGAATATCACTTCTGTTTGTTGATTTTTCAAGTAAAAATAGCAAAAGAAAAATTACAAGAAAAGCTGCTACCCAAATTTGTGGCTTTGTCATTTTAAACCTAGGTTATTTCAATTATTAATTATTTTGTTCTCAAAAATAAAGAATAATAGTGACATTTACCTATAAAATTATTAAAAAGGTCACTTTCACAATGTCACATGACTCATTCAAAATATTTTTGTATATTACATCAACTTAATAAAATCATGAAAGGAAAATGAAATGAAAAATAAAATCATTTGGTTGCTTTGGATCATTCTTGTTTTGCCATCTGTAGGCAAAGCTCAATATAAACCAATCAACATTGCTTTGTTCAATCCTATTCAGATTTTCCCAGAAGGCAATTCAATAGAAGGAATTAGAATAAACCTAATATATGGTAGGAATATTGCAATGACAGGATTAGATTGGGGATTTGTTAACGATGTTGGTTCGGGAGGTTTTAATGGTGTTCAATTGGGATTTGCTAATATAAGCGATGGAAATGTTGTCGGTTGGCAAGATGGATTACTAAACATTAGTAAAAATAATGTTAAAGGATTTCAAAGCGGCTGGTATAATTCCGGAGGTCATGTAAGTGGTTTTCAACTTGGGCTAGTGAATTATGCAGAGAGTTTATATGGGCTTCAGATAGGAATTTTAAATATTATAAAAACGGGCGGGCAATTTCCTGCCTTTCCAATAATAAACTGGTCATTTTGATAAAAAAGCCCCGATCGTATAATCGGGGCTTTTTTTACTAAATAACTTTCATTTTAAAATAAAAGTTTTTTATGAAATTTCATCTATTTATCTGTATTTAGTTTTTTATTCATCCTATTTTCGATCATTTCAATAGATCTTTGCGCTGTTCTAAGGATAAAGTTATTGTTAGCATTTTTTACAAGATTATCTAACAATGCAATATCAGATTTGTCACCGAGCCTTCCCAAATCTCCTGCTGCAATCAATCTAATAAGCCAATAGGGATCTTCTAAACCCTGCCTGACAATTTTAAGGACAGCATCTTTGTTATCCTTTGACATCGTTATTGAAATTAAAGCTCTTATTCTAAGAGGGTCAGGTTGCCCGTACTTTAAGAATCTTTCAGCTACGATAAATCCTTTCCCGGGATCAACTTTCATCAAAGCTTGAAGCGCTGAACTACGTATTGTTTCTTGATGCGAATCAATATTAAGCGCTTTATTTATATATGGCATTGCTTTTATAGAGTCAATAGAAACAAGTGTTGTTAATGCAGCTGCACGCATAGAATAATTCTTTTCATCATCGAAGATTTTTTTCAGTATACCAGAAATATTTTGATTTCCTTTATAATTTTTTAATTGATCGATTGCTTCCGACTCAACTCTAGTGTCTTTATCTTTTAATGCCTGGATTAATTCGTTTTCAATGTTCTGTGAATAAAACTTCCCAGTTGCTGATAAACTGGCTTGTCTAACTCCCCAAAATTTATCATTCTTGGCTGATTCGACAAGAGCGGGCACAGCATCCTTTTCATTTTTTAAAGATAACTGATCCGCAGCCCAAACTCTACCGGAGACATCAGGATCATTTTTTAATTGATAAGATAATTCTTCGGTTGATTTTTTGAAATTAACTTCATCAAGCAATAAATGTCCCTCATCAAAATTTACCATTAATGGCTTTTCCTTTAAATCAAATGAAAACGTATTCTTTAAAGAGTCCACCCATATTTTCTTATAAATTTTTTGCTTGGCTGTAACGATAAAAATATTTACCGGCATTTTATAAACAGGGGTTAGACTATCCACCTTCTGAACTTGCTCTACATTTAATACTAGCTTTTCCTTAGCATTATCATAATTATAATTAACAT
>JAJXTM010000090.1 GCA_021783875.1 Bacteroidota bacterium | reverse complement strand
TTCTATATTTGATTCTGATACGTCAGCTTCAACTTGTAAAGATTTCATATCAGCTATTGTTACTACCGCACCTTTTGTATTTATACTCCCGAATGGCGCTACTATCTCTCCTATATCTGCATCTTTAGTCAATACTGTCCCATCAAATGGCGCTCTTATTATAGTATTCTCTACAGCGACTTTTGCTCCGTCTACATTAGCTTTTGCTACATCTATAGAGGCTAATACCTGTTTGTATTGCGCACTTGCTGCATCTAGCTCCGATTGAGATGCAGATCCTGTTTTGAATAAAGCACTTTCCCGGTCAAAATTATTTTTTGCGCTCGTTAAACCCGATTGACTCAGTTCCAGGTTTGCTTCCGCACTCTCCAGCTGCGCTTTAACATCACTATCTTCTATTTTTGCTATAATTTCCCCTTGTTTAACTTTATCTCCTTCAACTACTCCCAGATAAATTAATCTGCCCGTTGCTTTTGAAGAAACAGCTGCCTTCCTTTGCGCTACAACATACCCGCTTGCTATCAAACTGGCACTCGACTGCGATGGTGATTGAAGTACAGCTTGAGTTAGCCTTACTTCCAATATTGGATTAAATAGTGAATTATATATTGTATATGCTAATAAAATAGCTAAGCCCGCCAGTAAAATTATTCCGATGGTTTTCAAAATTACTTTGCTTGATCCGGCTTCTCTTTTCTTTTCTGAACGGTCAATTCTTAATGACGATAAATCATTTTTATTTGATTCCATGTAATATCTTTTATTATTAATATGATAATATTAGACTACAATTTACATATAAAAATTAATAATTATTTGTAAATGCTTTTTCTAAAATAAAATATGTAATAAAAATTATAAATAGGAAATCGGTCAATGGCATTTATTTACCGGCAAAAATTTGAAATTTTTACTCTTATTTCAATTCGATAATGTAGTTTAATTATGAATGTATTAAATTTGGTTATAAAAATTTGGACTATTGATAAATATGAAAGTAACTGAGCACCTTTCAAAAGCAAAACAATCTTTAATCAGTTTTGAATTAATCCCTCCGAAACGAGGCGGTGATATAAAAAGTCTTCTATCGGTTCTGGATGATATTGCACAATTCCATCCCCCCTTTATTGACATCACAAGCCACTCTGCTGAAATTTATTACGAGGAAACTGCTAAAGGAATTGTAAAAAAAATAAAAAGAAAAAGACCCGGAACACTTGGAATCTGCGCTTTGATCCAAAATAAATATAACGTGGATGCCGTGCCCCATATCTTGACTCAGGGATTTACCCGCGAAGAAACAGAAGATTTTTTAATCGAACTCAGATATCTGGGTATAGATAATGTCTTGGCTATTCGGGGAGATGATAATGGCTACCAAAAACCTATACCGGTCGGGAAAAGTGCTAATAAGTATGCCGTCGATTTAGTCAGCCAAATTTCAAGCATGAATAATGGCAAATATTTGGAAGAAAGTTTACTCGACGCTAAACCATCAGATTTTTGCGTGGGCGTCGGCGGCTACCCGGAAAAACATTATGAATCTCCGAATTTAATGACGGATATTAGATTTGCAAAAGCAAAAATCGATGCTGGCGCTGAGTATATCGTTACCCAAATGTTTTTTGAAAATAAAGTCTTCTTCGATTATGTAGACTCTTGCAGAAAAGAAGGTATAAATGTTCCGATTATTCCCGGTTTAAAAATATTGACAAATAAATCCCATCTGATTAATATTCCGAAAAATTTTTATATTAATATACCGTCTGATCTCGTAGATGAGGTCTATGCGGCTAAGGCGGAACATATTATGGATATCGGTGTGGAATGGGCGGCTAAACAGGTTGAACAACTGCTTAATAGCGGTGTCCCGGGTATTCATTTCTATATTATGCAAAACTCCGGTCCTGTTAAAAAATTGATGGAAAGATTAAAGCTTTATAAAAAGATTTTCTAAAAGGAATAGTTTATCTAAATGCAAAAAATAATAAAAAAATTAAAATGGGGTATTGCCGGCTGCGGAAGATTTGCCGAAAATAGCTTTATCCCTGCTCTCCATCTTCTTAGAAAAAGCTCGCTGAATTCGGTGTTCAGCAATGACCTTGATAGAGCTAAAGAAATTTCAGAAAAGTATGGCAGTACAAATTTCTTTAATGACTATGATAAGTTTCTTAATTCTGATATCGATGCTGTCTATATCGGAAGCGCAAATCATCATCATTTTGAACAGGTAAAAAAAGCCGCTGCCGCTGGAAAAAATATCCTTTGTGAAAAACCTCTTTCCATTACCACTACACAAGCTAAGGAAATGGTTGATATTTGTAAAAAGCATAATGTCTTACTCGCAGTTAACTATACTCTGCGATTTCACCCCTTAATTAAAAAAGCTAAAGAATTAGTCGATAACCAAATGATCGGAAAACTGATCTCTATTAATCTGAACTATAACTTTGACTTGCCTCCAAATTCAAATTTCCGGTTTAATAAAAATGAGGGCGGAGGTCCTCTTAGAGATGTCGGTACTCATATGATTGACTTACTTAGATTCTTCGGGGGAGAAATTTCAACTGTTAACGGTGTTATGGATAATATTATTTATAATAGCGATGTGGAAGACTTTGCCGCAGCTATTTGCGGATTTAAAGACGGAGGCTATGGATACTTTAATGTTTCTTTTAATAGTAAAAAAGCATTTAATAGAATTGAAATCCTCGGTCATTCAGGCACGATTAGTATCGATAACCTTATCGGCGCAAAAAATGCTTCTTCTAAATTAAATATTCTGCTCGAAGGTGAAGCTCGAAAAACTTTTCGGAAAAGAGCTAATAAACTATTTTATCTCCTAAAATCTGTCCAAAACTCCTTTCTGAAAAATGAACCGCCGGAAGTTACCGGAGAAGATGGATACTTAAATATGAAAATTATGGGAGAACTTGAATCCAAATGTCACAGGTAAATAACTTAATCGATGTCTGCCATCGCGTCTATCAGAAACAATTTGTCTCTGCATACGATGGTAATATATCAATTAAAATCTCTGATAATTCCTTCCTGATTACCCGCTCCGGCGTCTGTAAAGGTGATGTTACTGAAAAGGATATCCTGGAAATTGATTCTTCTAGTAATGTCTTAAAAGGAAGCGGCAAAGTTTCTACTGAGGCTAAAATTCATTTGTTCGCTTATCAGAATAGAAAAGATGTCTCTGCCGTTGTTCATTGCCATCCTATTTATTCCACTGCATTCGCCACCTTCGGTGAGGGATTTACAAAAAATATTTTCCCCGAAGTCGTTTTAACCTTGGGCAATGTCCCGCTCTGTGAATATGGCACTCCGTCTACGGATGAACTACCCGAATCTATGCTGCCTTTTATTAAATCTTCTTCCGCTCTATTACTAAAAAATCACGGTGCAGTTACTTTTGGTAAAAATATTTTTGACGCTTACTTCAAAATGGAAAAACTGGAACATCAGGCTAATATTATATTCTTAGCTAGAATGCTGGGCGGTGAAAAAGAAATTCCTGCTAAAAAGGTAGAGCAACTGCTGAGCATAGCTAAATCTGTCTACGGTATTGAAAAATAATAAACTTAAATTATTTAAGGAAAAAGTTTTTAATGAAAGAAAATAAAGACATTAATGTTGTACTATTGGTCGGAGGCACTTCCCCGGAAAGAGAAGTTTCAAAATCTTCAAGTCTCTCAATCTATAAAGCTTTAATTAATTTAGGATACCGCGTCAATGTTATAGATCCTGCCTATGGCAAAAATCAACCTGAAAACATCGATAATTTTTTCGCAGAAAATGATTTTTCTCCTGTCAATAATCGCAACTATGTCGAAACATTGAATTCTAATTTGTTTAACAACGCCGATATAGTGTTTTTAGGTCTCCATGGAAAATGGGGCGAGGACGGCACTATTCAATCCCTGCTTGAACTTCGCGGCATTAAATATACCGGTTCAAATATTCTCTCTAGCGCTATATCTATGGATAAAATAACTTCAAAAATTTTGTTCCAGCATTTTGGGGTGAGTACTCCAAAATGGATTGCCCTTAATAGTAATTCCATAAATGTTAGTCGATTAAAAAATGATGTGAATGACAAGTTCGGTTATCCCTGTGTCGTTAAACCGAATGATCAGGGCTCTACAGTTGGTTTAACAATTTGCAAATCAGATATTGAGCTGGATAAAGCTCTTAACATTGCCTCTAAATTTTCAGATAAAATATTAATTGAAGAATTTATTCCCGGTCACGAGGTAACTGTCGGTATTCTGGATAATTTGGCTTTCCCTCCCCTCGAAATTAAACCGAAACATGGTATCTATGATTATGAGTGCAAATACACTCACGGTATGAGCGAATATGAAGTGCCAGCAAATTTCCCGGATTCGGTTAATGCTGAATTGCAATCACAGGCCTTAAAAGCGTTCAATGCTGTCGAATGCAATGCCTATGCAAGAATCGATTTTAGAGTTAGCAATGACTATAAAATCTATTGTCTCGAAGTAAATTCTCTGCCAGGTATGACTTCTACCAGCCTCGTTCCCAAAATGGCTAAGTCTGTCGGTATTTCGTTCGAAAATTTAATTGATAAGATAATAAAATTGTCGCTATAAATGACTCGATATATTTCTAATAAATTAGCTTTCTTCGTTCTTCTGATTATTTTACTAATAGGCTCTATATATATTATCTTTAATAATGAAGGCATAATTAAATTCATTAAACTCAAGAATGAAGTTAATGACCTTAATGCCAAAATTTCTCAAGTTGAACAAGATAACAAAAACATTAAAGCGGAAATTGACTCGCTCCAAAATAAAGTTCCTGCTAAAATTGAAAAAGTCGCCCGTGAAAAATACAATATGATCAGAAAAGGTGAAATTACAATTAAGGTAATTGAAAAATAAAATATCGAGTGATGTTGCAATGAATAAACCTAACTTTCCCCAAATCCCATTGGCTGAAAGAGTCCGCCCAAAATCTTTGGATGAGTTTAAAGGCCAGGATACCTTGTTAGGTTCCGGTAGACCTATCCGGCAAATGATCGAAAATGATAATCTTAGCTCATTTATTTTGTGGGGTCCTCCGGGAACCGGTAAAACTACTATCGCTCGTATTATCGCTTATCATACTAAATCAGAGTTTCACCAAATAAATGCTGTCTCTTCGGGCGTTAAAGATATCCGCAATGTAATCGACTTGGCTTCTCAAAATAACTTACTTGCCAGAAAAACTATTTTATTTATTGATGAAATTCATAGATTTAATAAAGCTCAGCAGGATGCTCTTCTGAATTCTGTTGAATCCGGTTTGCTAACTCTAATTGGAGCTACTACGGAAAATCCTTCTTTTGAAGTGATTCCTGCTTTGCGCTCCCGCGCCCGCATATATGTTCTTGAAGAATTATCTAAAGATAATTTGTCGGCTATTTTGTTTGATGCAATAAAGAAGGATTCTTTTTTATCTGCCTTAAAATTTGGGAATATTGATATAAATTTTCTGCTATATTTATCCGGAGGAGACGCCCGCTCAATGCTGAATATTTTTGAATCTGCTGTGCTGCAGCAATCAAGTTCTGATGTCGTAAATATTGACAAAACAGTCTTGGAAAATGTTGTCCAAAAGAAAAATATTCTTTATGATAAAAGCGGAGAAGAGCATTATAATGTTATTTCAGCATTTATTAAAAGCATCCGCGGCAGCGATCCTGACGCAGCACTCTATTGGATGTCCCGAATGCTCGAAGGAGGAGAAGATCCATTATTCATTGCCCGTCGTATGATTATTCTTGCATCTGAGGATGTTGGAAATGCCTCGCCAAATGGTTTAGTTCTCGCTGAAGCAACATTCAGCGCAATAGAAAAAATCGGTATGCCGGAAGCAAGAATTATATTAGCTCAATGTGCCACCTATCTCGCATCTTCTCCGAAAAGTAATGCTTCATATATTGGATTAGAAAAAGCGCAATCCGATGTCAAAAATAAACCCATTTATCCAGTGCCTATACATTTAAGAAATGCACCTACGAAATTAATGAAGGATATTGGCTACGGCAAAGAATACAAATATCCACACGATTTTGATAATCATTTTATTGAAGAAAATTATTTGCCGGATGAATTAAATAATACCCAATATTATTACCCCTCCGAAATCGGTCAAGAAAAATCCTTAAAAGACCGTCTAAAATTTCTATGGAAAAACAAAAAGAAATATTAATCCATCAAAAACATTTTCCTTTTAACTTTTTAACCCAAAAACTTTACCAGGCTGCTGTTTAATTAACCCCTTAAATTCCAATGTCAGTAAATGAACTAAACAATCAGAGGTAGATAATTTGGATTTAGCCGCTATTTGATCAATCTGGATTGGCTCTTCTTTTAACGTCTCCATTATCCGTTCTTCAAAAAAATTTAATTCAACCCCAGGTTTAGGTATGCGTTTATTGGAGATTGGTTTTAGTTGCAACTGCAACTCATCAAGTATATCTTCTGCAGATCGTATTAACTTAGCTTCACTTCTCAGTATCTTTAAGTTCGTCCCTTCAGATTGTTTTACACCTAAATTACCCGGGACTGCAAACACTTCCCTGTTCTGCTCAAGCGAATACTCTGCTGTCTGCATTGCTCCTCCCTTAATTCCCGTCTCTATTACTACCGTGCCAAGACTAATTCCCGAAATTATCCTGTTTCTCCTTGGAAAATTTATCGCGTCCGGTTTAGTCCCAAAATAGAATTCAGAAATTACCGCACCCCTTTCTGAAATTTCCTGAAATAATTTTTTGTTTTCGGGCGGATAAATTACATCTAAACCTGATCCTATTACCGCTATCGTCCTTCCTCCATTTTTTAATGCTGCCGAATGTGCAATAGTATCAATTCCCCTAGCCATTCCGCTTACAATTGTAATATTCCGTAAAGCTAAATCCCCGGAAATTTTTTCTGCGTGTATTCTCCCATAACTTGTAGGTTGCCGTGTGCCTACAACTGCTATTGAATAATTGTCTTCATCAGTAAAGTTTCCTTTTATATAAAGAATTACCGGCGGATCAAAAATTTTTTTTAGCAAAAAAGGATACTCTTGATCTAAGATAGTTATAATTTCTGCACCGTATTTGTCCGACTTTTCAAGCTCCTTGATAACAAATTCCCTGATAGTACTTCGTTTATTCTTAAGGTTTTGGATTTTTTTTGCTATAATCAATCCTATGCTCTCTGTTCCGGCTAATAAATCAAAATTAGCTGAAAGAATACTTTCCGCAGTTTTAAATTTAGTTATTAAATTTTTAAATTTTGCAGGTCCAATTCCGTCAACAGAAAGAATTGAATATAAATCGGTTAACTGATCTGTTGTAAGCTTACTCAATGTCGGTCATAAATTGATTTTCTCCCTTTATGCAATTTATTTACGAAATACCTATGCTGCTAAGTCATAAGTAAAAAAAACAACTATTAGTTTTTCTGAAGTTCTTTACTCCCGGATACTTCATTCTTATTCCCTGAGTCACTCTTTGTATAAAGAATTGATAAGGGAAGCAGAATTAAATATCCGATAATTAAAATAACAGGTGAAATGTCCAAAGATGGAAAACTATTCCATGGTCCTATTGACATAAAAACATACCCGATTACTATTGTTATAACAGCAGCAGCTAAAATCATATAATTGATCTTATTCCAATATGAACTAAAAGTAACTTCCTGTACTTTCTTTGATTTAATTACACTTTTCTTTTTAATTGCTTTAGCCATAATATGTTCCTTTGTCATAAAATAAAAGCCCAGCGATGGGGGTGACACTGGGCTTAACTCTGTTTACTTCAAAGGGCAGGGGAGAACCCTTCGAAAGAGTCGTAACAAATATAAAATTCAATTTTCATTTTGTCAAGAGAAAAAAATTTTTTTTATATTTATTTACTTATTTGATAAACAATCTTTCTAATTGTATCAAATTGTAAATATGGGTACTCTTCTCTTATTGAATCAATCGCATCTCCAGCACTAATTTTGATGGCTCTTAATTGCTTGAACTTCTTTCTAATCTGGTAATCCCTTACAGACTTTTCATCAATTAAGCCTTGTGAGCTTAATAACTCATATATGTCATCACTTATTAAGTCAGATAAAGGGTTGTCGATTTTTGCTTTCAATGTTGGCATAACTGTTTTCCTTTCTTTTTTGTTTAGACGTTTACCAAATAAAAAGTATCCGGAATTTTCCGTCAAACTCCTAAAATTATTAACAATAAAAATACCGATCAGAGCAATTTCCGAATCGGCATAACTTTGCTACCTGAATTGAAAAATTTAAGAATTCTTCTTTGTAACAAATCGATTATAAAACAGTTCCTTTTTTTATAGTAAAAATACAAGGATAATTGAAAAAGTCAAATATTAATTTAAATTTTTTCCTTTATATCAGGACCAAATCTTTCTACAAGAAGTCTTCTTTTAGACTTATTATTGAACAATATGGTTTAAATATCATGCCGGAATTATTCAAATTTTTATTTAAATAAAACCGCCCTTTTCAAGAATTTAGCGCTCTAAGATGAAATAATTTCGCATTGATACGCAAAAAGATTAAGAAAATATTATCTTTGCAAAGTATTTTAATCAAAATTTTTAATTTCATTACTTTGAACTTTTTTATGCCACCACTCTTTAACCAATCGTTTTTAGGTAACAGCACTTGGCAATATCTATCAGCCATTATTGCTCTGATAATCGGAATTATCGCCGTAAATATTTTTAAGAAAATAGTTTTAGGCAAATTAAAAAATTGGGCGATCAAAACACAACGCAATATAGATGATTTCTTTATTGCCGGAATTGAAAAAACTATTATTCCCCTTCTGTATTATGGCTCTTTTTACCTAGCTGTCACTTCATTAAATCTAAATAGTAAACTTGCAAAATTCTCAGACAATATTTCTATTATTATTGTCACATTCTTTACTATAAAAATTATATCCTCATTCCTAAACTTTGCTCTAAGTACGTACCTTAAACGCAAAAGTGCAGGCGAATCAAAATTAAAAGAGATTAAAGGCATTTCAACTATCCTGAATATTCTCATTTGGATATTCGGAATCATGTTCCTTTTAGAAAATCTCGGATTTAACATCGGTACCGTTATTGCGGGCTTGGGTATCGGCGGTATCGCTATCGCTCTCGCCGCACAAACAATTCTCGGGGACCTCTTTAGTTACTTCGTAATTTTTCTAGATCGGCCTTTCGAAATAGGAGATTTCATAAATGTCGATAATAAATCCGGTACTGTTGAATTTATCGGTATCAAATCTACCAGAATTCGAGCAATCGGCGGCGAACTGCTTATTATTTCTAATAAAGATCTTACCAACTCTCGCGTTCATAACTTCAAAAAAATGAAAAAAAGAAGAGTCGTATTTAGTTTGGGTATTACTTACCAAACAAAATCCGAACAATTATCCGAAATCCCAAAAATTGTTAAAGAAATAATACTAAAGAATGATGATGTTAAATATGATAGAGGTCATTTTGTATCCTACGGCGATTCAAGCCTGAACTTTGAATTTGTGTATTTTGTTAATGATGCTGACTATATTAAGTATATGGATATCCAGCAAAATATTAACTTATTAATTT
>JAJXTM010000089.1 GCA_021783875.1 Bacteroidota bacterium | reverse complement strand
CTATTGAATTTGCAGTTAAATTTTGTATTATAGAATGAAGCATATTTGGATCTGCTGATACATAAGAATTTTTGTCAACTCTATTAGTCAGAGTTATTGCTTTTAATTTAGCATTCCCTGAAAGTAGATTAATAACATTAACAGTCTTTTCGTAAAGATTAACTTTCTCTGGACTGAACTTCATTTTGCCGGTCTCTAACCTTGACCAGCTTAATAGGTTCTCAAGAAGATTAAAGGCATTTTTTAAAGTGTAATAAATCTCCTTATTGTAATCTCTTATTTCTTGAGGAGTTAAATCCTCAAAATCATTAACAATAATTTCGGATAGTCCCAATAGCGGGTTGAAAGGACTTCTTAAGTCATGTGCAATTATTGAGAACAACTTATCTTTACTTGCATTTAATTCTTTTAACTCCTGGGAATAGCTTTCTAATTTTTCTTCAGCAAGTTTTGTCGCAGTTATATCTCTGGATATTCCAACTATACCAAGACAATTGCCGAGTTTGTTAATAATCGGAACTTTTGTGGCAGTTACCCATCGATAATCTCCTTCTGCAATTCTTATTTTTTCCACTTTTGCAATGAGTGGGATTTTTTCTTTTATTATTTTCTGTTCATCATTAAATGCTGCTGTCGCATGCGCTATCTCAAAAAAATCAAAATCACTTTTGCCAATTGCTTCAGCCGGATCCGTAATTCCCAAAATCTTCGCTTGGGCTTTATTAACTCTGGTAAATTTGGAATCCTTATCTTTAAAGTAAATAGTATCCGGAATATTATCTAGCAAAGCTTGAAGCAAATCCCTTTCTTTAATCAAATTGTCTTCTATGATAACAGTTTCTGAAATATCGAAGAAACTCCAGACTCTCCCCGAAGGAGTATTATTATTAATCTGAGGTTGAGAAAATCTTTCGATTTTTCTGCCGTCTTTAAATTCTAAAATATCAATGCTTGAGGCATAGATATCTGAATATAGCTGATTTACTTTATGGACAAATTTATCGGGATCTTTTAATTGATTGAGGGCATAACTCATTGTCTTTTTATCATCCCGGTCAATTATGATTTCTTTGGGTATACTCCAAATTTCTAAAAACTTATTGTTATAAAAAACAATTTTGCCTTTTAAATCAACAACAAGTATCCCTTCCCTTATTGCATTTAGAGTTGAGTTTAGCAGAGATGATGTATCACTATCGCCATCAAAATTTTGATTGGATATTAAGTCATTTGTACTATTATTCATCAAAAACTCAAATTAATGTTTTAAAAGCCGCACAAATTTAATAATGGCTTATTAAGCTAAAATACTTTAGAATGAAATCTTAATCAATCTTTTAGGTAAAATAAATTTAGATTTTTAATTGATATTTTTGGGGGGATTTATGACTTTGTTTAAATAGATTCATTTTTTATTGACTTTGTTAACCTCAACAAGTAATTTTGATATTCAATTAATAAATGATTCATTTTTTAGAAAACAGTATTGAGACATGAAAGAATATAGATTTAGGTTAATACTAATTCTCAGCGCAATTGCGTTAAGCTTATACCTTTTGTATCCAACTTATGTTGATCATCAGAATCAAATGATGATTAATAAAATCCTTGTTCAAAAGGAGAAAGAGTTTAAGCTGCAGAATCCACAAATCAGCGCTAATACGCTTGATGATAAGCTAAAAGCTGTTGAAGATAGTATAAAAAATTCTGATCCTTCATTTAACAAAATGAAATTGAAAAGCATTAAACTTGGGCTTGATCTTCAGGGTGGTATGCGGGTAGTTCTTGAAGTAAATACAGGCAAACTTCTTGAAAAATTAGCCAAGAATCCCGATGATGTTTTCAAAAAGGTAATGAAATCTTCCGAAAAACAAGCAGCCTTATCTGAAGAATCGGTAGTTAATATTGTCGCTAAAAATTTTGCGGCTCGGGGAATTAGATTAAGTAGATATTTCGGAAATATCAGGCAAAGTGATAACGAAATCATTTCAGACTTAAAAAAAGATGCTGATGATGCTATTACTAGGGCGATGGAAATCATAAGAAATAGAGTTGATCAATATGGAGTGTCTGAGCCTTCTATACAGAGGCAGGGAAACTCAAGAATTATTGTGGAACTTCCTGGTGTCGCTAGGGAGGAAGAAGCAAAACAGCTTTTGCAAGGAACTGCTCTTTTGGAGTTTAAATTAGTCAAAGATCCTCAATTGACTATTTCTGTAATGAAAAAAATTGATGATGTCTTAGCAGGTACTTATGCTTCAGACACGTCTAAAGCAGATTCTTCATCTAAATCAATTAATAAAGTGGCAAATCAAAATAAAGTTGCTGCGAGTGATACTAATAAGAAAATGACTCCTGAAGAATTTGCTTCTAAACATCCATTCTTCTCAATTGCAATGATAGATCCTAAAGGCAGTACTGCGGATGCTTATGTGAAGGCAGATGATAGAGCTAAATTGCAATTAATGTTGAATAGACCTGATGTTCAAAGTGTTATCCCCGATAATATGCAATTTGTTTTTTCTGCTAAACCTATTGCAAATCAAAATGGTCAGCCCATTTATATGCTTTATTGTGTAGAGAAAAATGCCCTCCTGACCGGCGGAGTAATTACTAATGCAGTTGCTACAATTAGTCCGGAAACTTCTGCTCCTATTGTGGATATGGAAATGAATTCTGATGGTGCAGCGGATTGGGCTCGTATTACCGGAGCTAATATTGGTAAAAGAATTGCTATTATTCTTGATGGTGTAGTTTATTCTGCCCCGGTTGTTCAAAATAAAATAGCCGGCGGACGTTCTCAAATATCAGGAAGCGGAAATTTAGAAGAAGCTCAGCTATTAGCTATTGTCCTTAAAGCCGGTGCTCTTCCCGCACCTGTAGATATTATCGAAGAAAGAACTGTCGGACCATCTTTGGGTCAGGACTCAATTAACAGCGGTTTTACTTCTACCCTTATTGGCTTTTTAGTAGTTAGCTTGTTCATGATTGTTTATTACCAAAGAGCCGGGTTAGTCGCTGCTGTTTCTTTGGTCTTTACTATCCTATTTATTTTTGGAATTTTAGCGGGATTTAATGCTACTTTAACTCTTCCCGGTATAGCAGGTATTATCTTAACTATTGGTATGGCTGTAGATGCTAATGTTCTTATTTATGAACGTATTAGAGAAGAAATGGCTACCGGTAAAACTCTTAAAGCATCTGTGGATAGTGGTTTTTCTAAAGCTTATTCTGCAATTATCGATTCAAATATTACAACCTTTATAACCGGAATAATCCTTTACCAGTTTGGTACTGGCCCTGTTCAAGGCTTTGCTCTGACTTTAATGATTGGTATCGGCGCAAGTCTTTTTAGTGCCCTTGTTATTTCAAGACTGGTTATCAGTTATATGGTTGCTAAAGGTATTAAGTTTTCTATTGGATAAATAAAACGGTTTAAGGAGTTAATTTATAAATGCGAATTTTTGAAGATATACATATTGACTGGCTTGGCAAAAGAAAAATATTTTATGCCATTTCTTTATCATTATTTCTAATCGGTTGGATTAATGTTTTTGTAAGAGGACTGCATTTCGGAATTGATTTTAAAGGTGGTACTGAAATTGTTCTTCAATTTGATAAACCGGTTAATGTTAGCTATATAAGACAATATATTGACAATATTGGATTGGGATTTGTCGAATTGAAAACATTCGGTGGAGAAACTGGAGTCCTTGTTAGAACTGAATCTCAATATATACCTAAAAATATTTTTCCGAAGGTAGTTGATAATATCAGCGCAGAAATTGAAAAATATTATCCCGGCATCCCCAAAAAAATATCCGATACTACTTTAAGTTCTGTTACTTATACTTTTGCTAATGCAGATACTACCGACCAAATTGTTAACCGCCTTTTAGCGAAGGGCTATCAAGCCGGAAAAGTTTCGGAAGAACTTACAAATACTCAAATGGTTGTAAGAGTCGGTATTGCTGATTGGATAAAAGAAAATCTGAGAACCAAAATGCCAGATAATCAATTCCAAATTATAAAAGAAGACCACGTGGGTCCAAAAGTTGGAAATGAATTAAAGACTAATGCTTTAATCGCAATTGCAATATCTCTTATTGGAATATTAATTTACCTCGCTTTCCGATTTAAATTTATATTCGCAGTTGGAGCAGTAGTTGCATTATTCCATGATGTCCTAATCACAATCGGATTATATGCAGCTCTGTACGGTGTAATTCCGGGTTTAAATCTTGAAATTGATCTGACAGTTGTAGCTGCTTTTCTTACTCTAATTGGATATTCTGTTGCAGATACAGTCATTGTGTTTGATAGAGTCAGAGAAAATCTAAAAATTCACAAAACAATGCCTTTAGAAGAATTGATAAACCAGAGTGTTAATAGAACGATGAGTAGAACAATTTTAACGGCAGGTACTGTTCTTTTAGCTATCTTTGTATTACTTATCTTTGGCGGGGAAGTACTTAGAGCATTCTCTTTTACACTTTTCTTCGGTACGATTACAGGAACTTACTCTTCAATATTTATAGCAAGTGCACTTGTTCTTGAATATGCGAATAGATTCCAAAAGAAAGTGAACTTCTAATAATTCTTAAAACCTATTTGTAAAGCCGGAATATATTTATTCCGGCTTTTTTTATTTCAATTAAGTTATTAAAATTCCTTTTTACTCGTCAATTTATCAAATTGAATTTCAGTAAGTCTATATACCGTCCAGTCCTTCATTGGTTCTGCACCCAGACCTTTGTAAAATTTTATTGATGGCAAATTCCAATCTAAAACTGACCATTCAATTCGACCGCAATCCCTTTCCTTTGCTAATTTGACTAGCTCTATAAATAGTGCTTTCCCGATTCCTTTATTCCTATAATTTTCACGAACATAAATATCTTCAAGATATATTCCGGGCTTTCCTACAAAAGTCGAAAAGTTATGAAAAAATAATGCAAATCCGGCATCTTCTCCGTTGAATTTGGCAATTAAAACTTCTGCGTATTTTCTTTTACCGAACAAATTATCATTTAGTAATTTCTCGGTAGCAACTACATCTTTTGAAAGCTTCTCATATTTTGCTAATTCTTTTATGAATGAAAATATTTGTTTTATGTCTTTACTTTTAGCTCTTCTAATGTCAATCTTATGGGTTAAAATAAATTCCATGTTCTTACTGATTTTTTAATCTGTTATCAAAATAATTATTTAAATACATATCCACTTTTAGCGCGATGATACCGAATACATATCCAAATGATGACCCTATTACTGCCCCCCCTAATACATCAGATGGATAATGTACACCTACATAGATCCTTGATATTCCGATTAATGATGCTGTAATAAATAAAACCCATTTTAATTTTGGGAATAGTTTATAAAAAAATACAGCTGCTGCAAAATTATTTACTGCATGACTTGAAGGAAATGAAAATGTTCCGTTAAATCCTACCGGTGTTCTAACATTTTGAAGTGCATTGCATGGTCTAATCCGGTGAAATAATTCTTTTATTAAATGAGATGAAAATTGATCCGTAACAGCAATTAGAATTAATACTCCTAAAGCAGCTATCTTGCCACGTCTTCCGCCTTTTGTTATACTTATACCAAGTAAAATTATATAAGATATATACCAATTGTTTACATTTGTAATTATTGAAAAAAATTTATCTAAAGTACCGTTAACAATTGTGTGGTTAAAGAAAAAGAATATTTTAATATCAATTGAATATAAAAAATTTTCCATTTGTATAACTTTCTGGTATAATATAGACAAAGTTATATAAAAATTAAATTATTATCATTAATTAGAATCAATAAATTCAGATATTCATTGTGATGACATAATTCTATTTAATGATTTCTGATTTTATAATTCCTATTAATTATATTATTTGAATTAGGATTTTATTACTTTTAGGTAAATAAAAAAAAGAAAAAATGACTAGCATCAGCAGTAAGACAATTGTAGACTATATATATCAGGGGGACATAGCGTTTTCTACTAAAGAATACGATCAAGTCCGGAAAGAAACAAAGGAACTTCTTATCCCTCCTTTAAAAATAATGGCTCTGCTTATTGCAATCTCCGGATTGTTTGCGATGGTTTTTGAGGTGAGGTTTTTCTCTTCTTTTGCCTTTTATGTTTACTTTACAAGGCTTAGCGCTACTTTGATTGCTTTCATTATTTTAGTATTGCTTTATACAAATTGGGGGAAAAATAAGCCTCTTTTATTAGTCCATTTATTACTGGCAACTATCATTTTTTCTTCTGCGTTTATGATATTTCTAATGCCGAAAACCTTAGTGCCTAATTCCCAAATAGTAGGCTTAATGATTTTTACTTCGGCGCTTTTTTTAAGCTGGGATGTTAAGAACCAGATTATTGTAGCAATTTATTATAATCTTGTATTTGCAGCAGCAATTTTATTCAATGACCATTCTATTTACTTCCTTCCTCACATGTATGAATCAGTTATTTTTGTTCTTTTTTTGAGTTTAATATCGGTTGTCGGAAGCGCTGTGAATTTCAAGTTAAGAATGCAGCTTGCCGAAAGATCATATAAAATTGAATTGTCTGAAAGAAAATACCATTCAATATTTGAAAATTCCGTTGAAGGTATTTTTCAATCAAGTTTAAACGGCAGATTTCTTACCGTCAATAATTCCTTGGTGAAAATGCTTGAATATCAAAATGAAAGAGAATTACTAGACGTAAATGTTCCTGAAGCAATTTATTATGATTTGAATGACAGAGAAAAAATGATCTCGATTTTGAGAGAAAAGGGGAGAGTCGAAAATTATCGCATGGTTTTAATGAAGAAAGATAATTCCCCATTGGTAGTAAGCTTAAATGCAACAATTTTATCTGACAACAATTTTAATCAATATTATATCGAAGGTTCAGTTGTCGATATAACTGAAAAGACAAAATCTGAGCAGGAAAGAATTAAAGCAGAAGAAGAATTGCGAAATGAAAAAATTAAATCTGATCAACTAGCTAAAGAAGCTACTGAAGCTACTTTGATGAAAAGCCAATTCCTAGCAAATATGAGCCACGAAATAAGAACTCCAATGAACGGAATTCTGGGTTTTTTGACCTTGATTGAGAAAGAAGCATATACTAGTAAAGAGGAAATGAAACAATTTGCCTTTACTGCAAAGCAATCGGCAGAATCTCTTCTTGAAATCTTGAATGATATTCTGGACCTATCAAAGATTGAATCCGGTAAAATGCGAATTGCTGAAGTGGACTTTAATTTGCGGGATGTTGTCGATGAATCAATTTCTATACTTTCTATGCGCGCCAAAGAAAAAGGATTAACTTTAATAAATAACTATGATGGTGAATCCGAAACATATTTGCGGGGTGACCCCGTTAGAATTAGGCAAATTATCATAAATCTGTTAAGCAATGCTGTTAAATTTACCGATAAAGGGAAAATTATTGTTGACCTTAAAACTCAAAAAATTTCTGAGGAAAGATTTAATGTCTCAGTCTCAATAACTGATGATGGAATAGGAATTCCTAAAGAAAAGGTCTCATATCTATTTCAACCATTTTCTCAAATAGATGGCTCATATACTAGGAAGTTTGGAGGTACAGGTTTGGGATTGGCTATTTCTAAGCAATTTATAAACCTTATGGACGGTGAAATAAATGTCGAAAGCGAATTAGGGAAGGGCAGTAAATTTTATTTCAATATAAAGCTGAATGCCCCTAAAGATAAATCAATTAGAAATACTTCCGGTCGATTGAAAAGAATTACTAAAATTGATGAAAATATTCAAACTGTTGCCGAAGAAGTTTCTAAAGTTAAAAAGGAAGATAGAGCTAAATTTAAGTTGCTGCTTGCAGAAGATAATTTTATTAATCAAAAAGTTGCTCTGAGAATATTAAGCGATGCCGGATATAAAGCTGATGCAGTAACTAACGGGAAAGATGCCTTCGAAGCAGTAAATAGAAACAACTATGATCTTGTACTTATGGATATTCAAATGCCTGAATATGATGGATTTAGCGGGACTAAAATGATTCGGAATATTCCAAACGAAAAAAAAGATATACCAATTTTAGCTATTACAGCACACGCTTTAGCTGGTGATAAGGAAAAATGTATAGAAGCCGGTATGAATGATTATTTATCTAAACCAATTATTGCCGACCAAATGATTAAAATGATTGATACTTGGGTTGTAAAATCACAATCTTCCCGGATTTTAATATCTAACGTCCAAACTTCTAATGAAACCATAGATGAAAAACCTATATTTAACTTCGAACATTTTGAAAGTATGAGTGGCGAAGATAAAGAATTCCAACTTGATTTATTAGTAAGCTATTTCGATGATGTTGAAGATCGAATGAATAAATTGATCGAAAGTATCAATTCAAATGATTCTGCTAAAGTTATTGCTGAAGCTCATACAATAAAGGGTGCAAGTTATTCTGTTGGAGCTACAAAAGTCGGTGATGAAGCCTATGCCATTGAAATTTCAGGGAAGCACAACGATTTAATAAATGCTAAAAGTAGAATTGAGTCTCTGAAAAAGGCTATTGAAGAAACCAGAGATACCCTAAAAGGATATCTCTCCGTTTCTTAGTAGTCTCATTGTGTTTAATTCAAAATTCAAAATTATTTCTCACTCCATTTTTAAAACAGCGTCAACTCTTTCCATTGCCCAGTCGATTTCTTCTTTTGTAATAACCAATGGAGGCGCAAATCTTATTACATCATCATGTGTCTCTTTACAAAGTACTCCTTTATCCATTAAAGCTTCGCAAAATCTTCTTGCTCCTTTGGCTTCAGGATAAAGTTCAACTCCTATGAATAATCCTTTCCCTCTTATTTCCTTTACGTGTTTAGATTTTACTGCTCTTAATTTTTCTCTGAAATATTCTCCGAGTTTGTATGAATTTTCGATAAGGTTTTCTTCAATCAAAACTTTTATACTTTCACGAGCAACCGCAGCTGCTAATGGATTCCCTCCGAATGTCGAACCATGATCGCCGGGATTAAAAACACCCAGAACTTCCTTATTCGATAATACAGCAGAGACGGGGTAGAATCCGCCTGATAGTGCTTTGCCGATTATTACTGCATCTGGCTTTATATTCTCATATTGAAACGCAAATAATTTACCGCTTCTGCCAAATCCGCATTGTATTTCATCTGCAATAAACAGTACATTATTCTTTTTACAAATATCATAGGCTTTTTTTAAGTAACCATCCGGAGGTACAATTACACCGCCCTCACCTTGTATCGGTTCAACAAGAAATGCCGCCGTATTTATCGTTATTGCTTTTTCCAAAGCCTCTGCATCACCATAAGGAATTATTTTAAATCCCGGCGTTATAGGTCCAAAACCTTCTTTGTATTGATCAGTCGATGAAAAACTTATGATTGATATTGTTCTTCCTGCAAAATTATTTTCACAAACAATTATTTCTGCTGAGTTGTCTTTGATACCTTTAACTTTGTAACCCCATTTACGGGCTGCTTTTAATGAAGTTTCAACTGCCTCAGCTCCTGAGTTCATCGGCAATGCAATTTCATATCCGGTCAATTCGCATAATTCTTTATATAATAACGGTAATTGATCGTTCCTGAAAGCTCGGGAAGTTAAGGTAACTTTTTCGGCTTGCTCCTTTAAAGCATTT
>JAJXTM010000088.1 GCA_021783875.1 Bacteroidota bacterium | reverse complement strand
AAAAGTATACAATGTACTTGGGAAATTGGTTGCTACTTTATTGAACGGACAAATTAGCGAAGGAATTCACAATTTGAATTTTAATTCTACTGAATTAGGTCTTACTTCAGGAATATACTTTTATGAAGTAATTTTCAACGGTGAGAGATCAAAGATAATGAAGGCTATCTTAATGAAATAATTGTGGTTGATAATTCTCAACCACAATTAACATTACTTTTTCTACTTAATGAAAACAGTAATAATAAGAAGGTCAATATAGATTTATTTTGCCAGAATAAGCACGCCGAATTGTTGCTTGTTATCATTTCCGCTGATCATTGCTGCTAAGTATATACGATCTGCAGATTTATCGAAAGCCATTGTTCTAGCGCCTTTAGTAGTAGTAATGTTATCTATTACTTTAATATCTTCGGGAGAATTTACTTTAATAACGGTTAAAATTCCTTCACCGCAAGAAGCAAAAACATAATTATCGACAGGGTCAAACCTATCAGCATCAACACCTGCTCCTATGGGAAGAGAAGTCATCAATTTACCTGATTTAGAATCGACAACAGCAATTAATTTATTTCGGCAGCCGGAAAAGAGCAACCCGGTTTTTAAGTCAATAGATAATGCAGACGGGGACTTACAAGGAAGGATTGACCAAACGTTGACTTTTTTTAATGTTTTAGGATCAAATTCTTCAATCATACTTTTATCTTCTAAATTGACAAACATTTTACCGTTGTGATTTGATACGGCAAACTCCGGGCCACCATCAAGTTCAACATTACCTACCACTTTATTTGATTTTGCATCAATTGCAGTTGCGTTATCACTATGTCCGTTAAAAGTAAAAATCCTTTTTGAAAACGGATCATAAACTATAGCATCCGGGCCTTTGGCAGGAACTTTCACATTGGCAATTACCTTCATTGTCTTGAGATTAAAAACAGTTACAGAATTATCTTTGCCGTTGCTTATAAAACCTTTGTTAAATTCCTGGGCAAATGCTATCCCATGGACACCATTTAAATTAGGTATAATACCAATAACAGTACCTTTATTCAGGTCAATAATGTCAACTTGAGACATATGTGCTACATAGAGTCTGTGCATTACAGTATCTATAGATAAATAGTCCCATCTGCTTTCTCCGCCGATTACAATCTTTCCAACAACCTTATATCCGGATGACTGCGGAAATAAATTTTGATTTATCGAAAATATTGAAATAATGAGGATCAACATTAAAAGTAAATTTAGTTTTTTCATAGCAACCTCTTAGTTAATGGATTCTTTTATTTATGATATATATTTTTCTTTCACAATCAGTAATATAAAAAGTAAAACTTTAATAAATTAACCAGTACTCGATTTTTCTTACTTAATTTAATAATTTTAATTATTTTTCAATAATTCTTAATATTGTCGGAAGAACAATTAATAGTAGAGGCAATGCTATAACAAAACCTCCGATAATCGCAATTGCAAGAGGTTGATGCATTTGAGCCCCTGTTCCTATTCCGAAAGCAAGCGGCAACAAGGCTATTATCGCGCCGAAAGCCGTCATTAATTTAGGACGAAGTCTTGTTGAAATTGAATATGCTATCGAGTCATTCAGACTATGACCAATCTTCTGAAATTCCTGCAGCTGCAAATAAGTAAATATTGAATTTTCACCTATTATTCCGACAATCATAATAATTCCGGTATAACTTCCTACATTTAACGGAGTACCAGTTATGAAAAGCGCTATAAAGCTTCCGGAAATTCCCAGTATTGCTATAAAAATAATTACGAGAGCAATTTTAATATTTCTAAATAAAAATAGGATAACCGTAAAGACTAAGAGCACCGCGAGAATCAGGATTATCATCAAATCTGAAAATGCCTGCTGTTGTTCTTCATATGAACCGGCATACACTATCTCATATCCCGGAGGCAAGACAATCTCTTTACTAATTTTAGTTTTAATATCCTTTAATGTGCTGCCTAAGTCTCGATTATTTAACCTTGCTACAATATCGAACATCGGTTTTAAGTTTTCCCTATCTACTTCTGCAACTCCTTTGACAAAATTAAAGCTTGCAAACTCATTTATCGGTTTAATATTACCATCGGGTAAAGAAATAAAGCTATTTTTTAAATCACCCAGAGTGTTATGCAGTTTACCGTCAAACATCCTGATATTAATTATTTGATTTTGTCCCAAAACGCTTCCTACAACTTCACCATTGATTTTCGAATTCAATTGATATTGTAAATTGTTAGGAGTAAGTCCGTATTGCGCTAATTCAGCTGTTTTGGGCTTTGCAATAATTTCAGGACCTGCAATCGTAATTCCGCTAAAAGAATCGGCAGTACCTTTTGTTTCATCAATTACAGCAACTATTTTTCCCGCTAATTCTTTAAGCTTATTTTGATCATCCCCAAAAATTTTAACTTCAATAGGTTGTTTTGCACTTATCAAATCACCGATCATATCTTCGATAATTTGACCGAAATCCACCCGCAGGGCAGGCAGTTTGGACTCGATTCTTTGCCGAATTTCATTTGATACCTCATCGGTTGTCAGGTTTCTATTCTTTTTTAATTGAATAGTATAATCACCTGTATTCGGTTCTGTTATGAAAAATCCATTTTGAGTTCCGATCTCTCGAGAATAATTCTGAACTTCCGGAGTTGTATCTAAGATTTTATCAACAACCTGCAGCATTCTATCGGTTTCCGTAAGTGAAGTACCGGGAGGGCTTGTAAAGTCAAGGATTATTGATCCTTCATCCATATCAGGCAAAAAGCCTGATGGTAATCTTGGTATTATAAAATAAGCGGAAGTAATAAGAAATATTATAAATAGAATAGCAATCCAAGGTCGATTTATAAAGAAATATACCCATGCCCTTTTCTTCAATTCCTTATGTTGTTTTAACGAGGATTCTTTCTTTGAGAATAAAAGATAAATTACAGGCAAACCTATCCATGTTACAAAGAATGAACATACTAAAGTAATAATCATTGTGTTAGTAAGAACTTTAAAATAGGCACCTGCAATACCTCTCATAAGGAAAAATGGAAGGAAAATTACAATTGTGCTTAAGGAAGAACCAATCATTGCGGGCAATAAATACTTTATAGCTTTTATGACGAGAGTTTCGCTTTTTTCTTCGGGGTTTTCTTCATGAGTGCGGTGAATTTGTTCTACGACAACAATTGCATCATCAATAATTAGCCCTATTGCGGCAGCTATTGCTCCGATTGTCATAATATTAATTGTGTAACCGGCAGCAAAAAGAACTATAAAAGTTAATGCAAGTGTTACCGGAATCGTTGCTAAAATAACGGAGCTTGCTTTAATTGATCGAAGAAATATTACAGTAACTATAATAGCTAAAAGCAGACCTATCCACACAACATCTTTAATGCTGCCAATAGCATTTGATACAAAATCTGCCTGATCATAATATGGGCGAAGTTTTATTCCTTTAGGAAGGATTTTTTCGAGCGCAGGTAATTGTTTTTTTATCGCATTCTCAACATCAATTAAATTAGCATTAGGTTGTTTTAGAATTTGAATAAGAGGAACTACTTTACCGTTTGCCTTTATACTGACATAGCTTCTTTCGGTTCCTATTTCAATTTGTGCAATATCTTTTAACTTAACCACTCGTCTCGGATTATTTATAATCGCTAGATTTTCAAGTTCATCCTTATTGTTTTGTGTAGACTCAGTAAGTGTCAGATACAGCATATTGGAGTCTGTTAAATATCCGCTTGAAGAAATAAAATTGGATTCTGAAATTTTATTTGCAACGGTTTGAGATGTAATTTTTAAATTAGCCATCTTTTCAGGATTCAGAACGACATGATACTCTTCAATTTTCCCACCTACTATTCCTACTTCGGATATTCCCGGTATTCTGGAAAAAAAAGGTTTAATTACATATTCGCCAATATTTCTTAGTTCGATATCACCATAACCTTTTCCCTCTAAAGAAAACCCCATAATAGGGAAAATTGAAGGATTCATTTTTTCAATTGAAATATTAATTCCCTGAGGTAAATTTTGTTTTATCTCATTGATTCTTGCTTCAACTTGCTGTTCATCTAAATCAATATTAGAATTCCAATTGAAAAATGCCGATATTTCGCAACTCCCTCTACTAGTAGCGCTCCTAACCAAATTAATATCAGGCACACGCTTGATTGCATTCTCTAGAGGCACAGTCACGGATACAGTCATCTTATCAACCGGTTGCTCGCCGTTATTAGCAATTATTTTAATCTTAGGGAAAGTAATATCGGGAAATAATCCGGATTGAATATTTAGCAGCGCATAAATTCCGCCGAAAAAAATAATAAAAAGGATTACTGCTAAGGGGCTCTTATATTTTACATAAAAATTATTCATTTTGTAATTTCAACCTCGGCAGTATCCGGTAAGCCATATGCTCCGTCAGTTAATATTCTATCCTGAATTTCAAATTTAGGGCTAATTATTTGCGTTAAGCTGTCATTCTCAATTCCTTTTTTAATATCCACTTTTATTGCAGTTGTATCATTAATAAGCTTCATTACCCAAAATTCATCTTGGGTAACATTTGTCATTATTGCAGATTTTGGCAAAGCAACTGCATTTTTAAAATTCGAAAATGGAATTTTAATAATAACATTTAAATTTTCCGGAATATTCTTAGCATGAATTAATTTTACAAAGAATGTTTGGGTTTGAGTAGAAACATCAACAGAAGGTACACTTTTTTCAACAATTCCAGGAAGAGTTACATTATCAGGAAGATTTATTTGGCATAAACTTCCGATTTTAATTTTTAGAATATCTTCATAAGGTACATTTAATCTAATTCTAAGAGATGAAGGATTAGACACAATTGCAATTTGTTCTCCGGCAGTTACATAATCTCCTTCCTGATAATCTAATTCGTTAAGAATGCCGCTTGAAGCTGCCTTTATAAAAACTGATCCTTTGAAAATATGATCTCCAAGATTAAGTTTCAGGTTATCATTCCCTGAAAGTTCCTTAGTTTTCAATTGAAATAAAATATCGCCTGATTTAACGGGGTCTCCAACATTTTTGTATACTTTTGAAATAAATCCATCAAAAGTTGATCTTATAATTTCTTTTCTTAAGAAGATTGCATTCCCGTTTAACAATATAAAATTACTCATATTCACCGAAACCGGATTTACAATTTGGACCGGTGTTCCGTTAACTTTTTGGTTTGCTTCTTCAACTTTGCTGCTGCAAGAAAGTACCAATACCGGTAATGTCATAATAAATGAAATAAAAAATAATTTTCCTGTCAATGTTTTATAATAATTCATTCTACCAATTCCAATAATTGTAATTACTAATTTCAAGTTGATAATTTATTTCAGTGGTAATTTCATTTTTCTGCAGACTAATAAAATTTCTGAGCAAAGTTAAATATTCGATCATTGATAAATCCCCTTTTTCGAGCTGGTCTTTCGATATAATTAGAAGATTATTATAGTCTAAAATTTGTTCCTTTTGAGAAACAAGATTTTTCTTTAACAATATTATTTTATTTTCGGAATCTTTTCTTTTTGCAAAAATGCTTTTCTCCATATAATTTTTATAATCGTAAATTGATGTTTCCGAAATGGCTGTCTGCTGTCTGGTAATATTTTTCTGACCGCCGTCTAAAATGGGAAGAGAGAAATTAATACCGGCACTCACACCAAATTTTCTCTGGATATTATTTAATTCAACGGCGTTCAATCCGGCATTAAAAAACACACTAATTTGCGGCTGATATTTAGTTTCAAAAACACTTTGTTGAATTATAGCATTGAGACTATCATAATGAAATTGATTTAGAAAATTAGAAACCATATTTGTTTGTTGCATATTTAACCATACAGTATCAATTCTAACAGATTCTGTATCTTTAATCCCGCAAAGAGAATTAAGTTGAGATATTCCACTTTTGTAATTCTGCCATTCCTGCTGAATATCCATTAGCTGAGTTTTAACTTCAATTTTGAGTTGTAAATAATCGGAAGCTTTAGAAAATCCTTTTTCGACCAGATTTTCTGTTATAATTAACTGCTTGTTTAAGTTATTTTCAATATTCTTAGATAGATTATAGAGAAGAAGATATTGCAGTGTATTAAGATACTGATCGGTAACTTGTTTTTCAATGTTATGTCTTTCCATAAAGGATTTATTCTCATAACTTTTTCCTTGAATGAGCCTTTGCCGGTTTAATATATCAAGGATTCCGCTATTAAAAATATTTTTTCCAACATTAATTTGTGCAGAATATAATCCCCCGTTTGTAGTAGCAACATCATATCCAATTGCATTTGGTCCCGGATTTGGAGTAAAAAATACTCCATTATTATTAAAGAAAGGCGAAAAAAGCAAATTGCTCGAAAGGGAGACTTGAAATGCAGAATTCTGAGCTTTGTCCAATTTATTTTGTAATGTATTTATTGAAGATAAGTTGGAAAACTCCTTTAATAAGGGTGAATTGCTTACTGCCTTATTTAAGAAATAATTTAGGTTATATTGTGCAAGGGCAAAGTTACTAATGTAGAAAAGTATAACAATTGTTTTTTTTAATGACATTTGAATATTGTTTTTAATAAATAATAGAAATATAAAGTACTCAGCAAAATTAGATGTATTATAATAAAATATAAAATGCCGGTCATTATGACCGGCAAAATGATTTTATATAATTAATCTTCATCGCTGCTTTTAGAGTTTACTTTTGCCACTTTACTAATTTCTCCAAACTTATTAAGGACCACCGAATATTTACCTGTTTTCCCTATTACCGACAATTCGTAAGTAATCTTAGATCCACTAGTTACTTTTTCAGATCTTTCAATCTTTCCGCCCGGGATTTTTTTATTGATAGAATTTAGAGCACCTTTAGGCAATTCTGAAGATGAAATAGTTTCTTCAATCTCTGCAACTTTTCCTGAGTTCATATAAAGTAAGTCCCGCCTAACTGTACCGTCTATGCTTTCAATCTCAAAATATTTAATTCCTTTTTCGGTCTCAGTGCTTAATCCTTTTATTTTGGCATTAGGGTAAGTTGAATGAAATGATTTTAATACTGAAACCGGAACTTCTTTCTCGCTAACCTTCTTGTCCTGCGCAGAAAGATTTACGTTAGAAATAAAAATAACGGTAAGCATTATTAAAATGGAAAGATGACCAAAATTTGTTAGTTTCATTTTAGAACTCCTTAAAATATTATATTGTTAAGCAAAATTTATGCTTTGAATATGAAAAGAAAATGAAAGCTAAAATCAATCCTATTTCAACATATTTATAATAATATTCGCAGTGAGCTTATAAGGAAGTAAAATGATAAAAGGACAAGAACCACCCCAAGACCGAAATTAATCTTCTTCATCATTTCATTAGTAATAAGTTTCTTAGACCAAAACAAAGTATTTGCCAACATAAAAAGGTAAGTAAAAAGTCCAAATCCGCCAACAGCCAAATAAAGAAGCGAGGTGTGGGGATCAAAGTTTTCGACAATACCTAAATCTTTAATGAATTTTTCTCCAATCAGCCACCATATAATCATCATAGGGTTTGTTACAGCTAAAGAAAACCCGATAACATAAGACAATCTTTTGCTTTTCAAAGTTGGGTGACTTAATTCAAGCATATTTGACTTAGCACTATCACGAAAAGTAAAAAAAGCAAGCAGCCATAAAATAGCAGTGGCAGCTAATCCAAAAATTGCTATTACAAACTTTTCTTTAAGAAAAGGCGCCACTCCAAACATTGCAATAAAGCCATACATTAAATCCGAGGAAACAGAACCAAGAGCCACCATAAAAGCAGTTCGTCTGTGATTATTTAATGAGCGTTTGGCTATTTCAATTTGCGTCGCGCCAATCGGAATAGCCGTTAAAATTCCCATAATGTATGTTATTACAATAAACCAAAAAGTGTTCATAAAATATTTTATATGTCTATTTTAACTATTGGATGAGATTATTAGCGTGAAATATAACTGTTACTGTCTAAAACGGCAAGATGTTTCCCAATAGACTTTAAATACTGTACCGACTCAGAAATAATTTCATCAACATCAAGACCATTGAAACAGCGTACTTCCTTGCACGTTTTTGCTAATTTATTTATACATGTAATATTCCTGCAAGGAGTTTTTGAAATAAATGCTCTTGAGGGTGCATCTTGATTTGCTGCAAAGAATCCGGTCGTTTTTGAATCAAATCCGTACATTCGAGAAGGTGTGCTGCCAAATATAGAAAATACGGCAGTTTTATTTCTTAAACTCTTATTATTATTATAGTATTTTCTGGCAGCTGCCAAATGAAGAGGCCCTGTATCGCCTGTAATAAAAATATCAGAAAAATCTATAAGAGCAGTAAATGCATCAAGTTTAAAGCTATCCGGAATAATTATTATTTTATTTTTTTTGAACTCAGGTAAAGAATTAAATAATTTTAACTCTATACCTTTTTCAACCCTGCTTGATCCTAATAAAATCTGACATTGATAATTTAGAAGTTTATTTAAAATTTCAATCTGAGTGGTCAAAGGTATCCTTGTAAATTTTGCGGTGGTCTCCGGATTAAACATTATTATAGGTAAATTGAAGAATACATTATTACTATGCAAGAATTCTTCTGCTTTTTTTACAGCTTCATCCGAGAGAAAAACTTTTGGTCCGGTAAATTTTTCTTTGCTATTTAAGGTCAAATTACTCCCAAACAAATTCATAATAAACTCATAAGCTTTATATGAGATGCTATTTATGGATTGTTTGTTTTTCTCGTTTTTAACTAATCCCGCAACCATTAAAGAATAATTAATTACATTTTTCTCCCCGAATATTTTATCATTTATCATGGGACTATAATTTATGATACAATCGTATCTCTTACTTTCTGCAAGCGAGGAAAGTTCTTTCAAATCGTTTTCGTTTGGGTAAGGAGCACCAACAAATAAACCATACAAATTAGAAATATCTTGATTACCTGATAAAAGTTTAACCGCGGATTTCTTAACTACATAATCAATTTCAGCTTTTGGGAATATTTTTCTGAATGCTGTTACTCCACTTGAACAAATAACCGAATCTCCTATATTCAAATCTGATACAACAAGTATCTTATTGAACTCCTTTATTTTACTTATTCGTAACTCGGCTTGTTTTGATAGGAACCAAATTAATATCTTATTGCCCAAAATATTTAGAAACACAAAATCCAGAAAGTGTGCGCCGCTTTTAGGGAAAAAATCAGTAACTATACTTGTTAATTTAAAAAATATATTAAATAGACTTTCTTTTCTCATCAATGATCGATAATTATTTTGATTTATTACTTAAAAATATTGAAAAGGAAGATAGTTAACCAATTTAATTATTCTTTTATATCCACATATCAATTCTTTGTGATTTATAGACAGAAATTAAGAGATATTACCACAAATGTTTCCTTTTCAATCAACTTGAGCACTATTATCCTGTTGATTTTCGTTGGATGATTTCTGTTCTTTATAATTATTAAAATTAAATTTGACATTTAGCATAACCATTGGCGCCTGCCTAGTAAAATAATTATAGTTATAAAAGTCAATTCCCTGAGATGTGAACTCGCGTTTTCCTGTTTTAAAAAGATCATTAATTTGTAACGTCAACGAAAGCTTTTTTTCCAT
>JAJXTM010000087.1 GCA_021783875.1 Bacteroidota bacterium | reverse complement strand
AAATAGAATTTTATCATAATTTCAAACCTTTCAGATAAAGGTTAATAATGTAAATTACCAAAATTTTTTCACCTCATCATTTAGACCAAGATATTCCCAACGAAGAAGAGCAATAGGAACATTGCCATTCTGAAGAAGGTAATCATGAAAATTTTTTAGATTAAATTTATCTCCCAGCTTCAGCTTTGCATCAGATAAAAATTTAAAAATCTGAATTTTGCCTATTTGATAGCTCATTCCCTGTCCCGGAGTTTGAGCAAAAAATTTTGCTTCTCCAATAGCTGATTTATATTTCATTGGGACTGCCTTAGCTAAATATTTTGCAGCATCTTTAATCGTAAATTTTCCTAGAGCAAGATTTATATCGGCTTCAACCCTAAGGGCACGAAGTCGCATGAAGCGGTAAATTATTTCTTTTGTATTAGAGGAATTATTGAACAATCCGAATTGAAGCATCAACTCTTCAAAATAAAATCCTATTCCTTCATTTGCTCCGGAGTCAAAATAATGCCGGCGTATAGGGTCCGAATTTTTCCAGGATTGAACTAGCTGAAAGTAATGTCCTGGCACACCTTCATGTATTATTATTGGACGAGGATCTTCGGCTGAAGCCAAATTAAAGAATGAAAGGTTTGGTGATGGATTCGGAATATATCTAATACAATTTTCGTTTAATCGGCTAGGGGAAGTAAAATCATCATCTTCACCCAAGCCGGATAACGGTGCTACATAATCGGGGATTTTTTCATCTTTGTAGTGCTTAACCCAAGCAGGGACAGTCATTATATTCTTTTCAATTAAAAATTTACGAATTTCCAACTCGTCAATTCCGGCTTCTTTAATTTGTGCATCAACATTTGGAAATAATTTTGGTTTGGACAATTTCTTATCAATTAAACCTTGATACAATTCAAAGGAGACTGCACGATTAAACTCATTTTTACCCATTTCCAATAATTGATCAGGGGTATAAGGAATTATAGCAATGTTTTTTAGAAAATATTTAAATTTTTCAATTCCTACTGAGTAGTTATCCGACATGCTACTTCTTTTAGATCTAAGCCATTTGGCGTAATTATCAAAAGCCAATTCAGCCCTGTTAAATGAAGTTTTTAATTCATTGTGTAAAGAAGAGGGAAATATTTTTTCAAGCGCCAGTTCTGTTTTAGAAAGATTTTCATTAATATTATCCATATCCTCTAATGCAATATCAGTGAATGAAGCAATAGGATTATTTAAGTTTAGTTCTGCATATTTAAGAATAAGTGGAATAGAATTTATCCTAAGAATAATATTTCTTTCACGAATACTATCCATCGGTGAACTTACTACGAGAAGCTCATAAACGGATCCTGCAGATTGATGGACATAAAAGTCAGGATCTTTTTCAGGAAGTTTAAGTATATTTAATTCCCAGTTAACCCTTGCAATCGCCGAACGGAGAAGAAGATAATCTAAGCTATCTGCTGTAGTCCAGTCTAACCTTGATAAATTTTTTAATCTCCGGTTGAAAATATTATAGTCGTTTTCATATTTTTGTAAAGCTTTTGGTGAAAAATCTGCGATCCAGCCATCGGGTCTTTCAATACGAGGGATATCATCACCAGTAATAGGTTGTTCAAGTTTACGCCAGTCAAAAAAATCTTTACCTAGTTTTTGAATTGAATCATTTTGCTGTGCAAAAACTTTAATTGACAATAAGAATAATAAGAAGAAAGCGAATTTCATAATTTTTCTCCGTGTAAAAAATATTCAATATCTTCAGTAGTAACGGAGTGTAAAGTTAACAAATAAGGTATAATTAATCTTTAAAATTCTTAAGAGTCTTATAAACTAATTTCTCTATTAAATATCCAGCTAAATTTTTCAGCTGTTCCAGAAAAAGAGAGCCTGTTAGCAATAGCCAAGTATTTTTCCGAAAGTGTGCAAAGATAATCTTGAGCTTTTGCGGCAATATCAGATAACCCAGATAATTTCTCGATATTCCACCCTTTTACGAGATTACTAATAATTTCAGCGTAATCCTTTACGGTATAAACTTCTAGTTTTTGTGCAACTTTAGAAAAGTTTGCAAATAAACTTTTGTCATAATCGTCATACATCAAAATTGCTGGCATAGAAATTTTTGTCTTCATCATTTTGGAAAATGAAAGAATTGCTTGAATAGGATCAATTTCAAATATCTTTGACATAAATAGACGGTAAGCTTTTTCATGGCGAGCTTCATCTCCGGCAATTACACCACAAATCTTATGAAGCTGCTCGTCGCCGGCTTTTTTGGCGAGTGTGGCAACATTCCGATGAGAAATTTTAGTAGCTCTTTCCTGGAAAGAGGTATATATAAATCCAAGGTAAGGATCATTTTCAGTTTTCGGATCAAACCCATTATTAATTAAATGATGAATAGTAACTTCAATGGCTCTCATATCGACTCTTCCGGAAAGGTATAAGTATTTATTAAGTAAATCTCCATGACGATTTTCTTCAGAAGTCCAACCGCGACTCCACTTTGCCCATCCGTTTTCGCTGTTTCCGGTTATATCAGTAATGCCTTCTAAACGGTTAAGCCATGTTTGATAAGTTGGCAAGGCTTCTTCAGTAACCATATCTCCTATTAGAACTACCAGCAAATCATCAGGCAAAGATTTGGTTATTTGACGGAATTGAATAAGTTCTTCATGCCATTGCTCAGAATTCATATCAGGCAAGTAATCATTAGGCTGCCAACTTTCTTTAACCGGTCTTAATAATTCATGAATATTCTGGTTTACAAACTCTTCAAGGCTATTAATTATTTCAAATCTTGAAGTAAAATTTTTTCGATCGAACATGTTATCAGCTTTCCTTATGCTAATATTAAAATAAAACATCTTATGCTAATATCCTATCATTTTAAAGAGCAATTTTTCGGACTGAAGCCCAGATCACCTGTTATAATGAATTGAATGGGAAAAAAGATATTTTATGAATTTTGATAAACTTTTTCATTTGGCTATTTTTATTTCATAAATTAAAACATAAATATCAAAAAGTATTTGTTATAAGAAAAAACTATATGAAATTAAGTAAATCATTCGTTCCAACATTAAAAGAAGTACCTAACGACGCAGTTGTTGCAAGTCATGTATATATGTTAAGATCCGGGATGATAAGAATGTTGTCAGCAGGTATTTATTCATTTCTACCGCTTGGATATAAAGTAATAAAAAAAATTTCTCAAATTATCAGAGAAGAAATGGATTTTATAGGAGGTCAAGAATTTCATCTACCTGGCTTAAATCCAAGAGAGATATGGGAAGAGTCAAATCGTGTGGAAGCTTTCGGTGAAACAATGTTTCATATAAAGAATCGTGATTATATTTTAGCACCGACACATGAAGAAATAATGACATTTCATGCTAGAAATGTTGTTAAATCTTACAAAGAGCTACCTCAAATATGGTATCAGATACAGACAAAATTTAGGAATGAAGCTCGACCTCGAAGCGGTGTCATTCGCGGCAGACAATTTTTAATGAAAGACTCATATTCATTTGATGCAACATGGGAAGGACTTGACAAATCATACGAATTACATGATAAAGCTTACAGAAGAATATTCGATCGATGCGATTTAAAGTATTTTATTGTAGGAGCATCAAGCGGTGCAATGGGAGGAACCGGCTCAGAAGAATTTATGGTTCAATCCGATGCCGGTGAAGATACTGTAGCTTATTGTAAGTCATGCGGTTACGCAGCAAATGTTGAAGTCGCAAAATCAAGAATTAATTCGATAAAATACGATGAAAAAAGCTCAGAATTAAAGGAAATCTATACTCCAAATGTTAAATCCATAGATGAACTTTGTGAATACTTAAAAATAAACGAAAGTCAGTGTGCAAAATCTAGGGTATATATTCATAATGAAAAGCCCATATTAGTATTAATGAGCGGCAACGATGAAGTGAATGAAGTTAAGCTTGAAAAGATTTTGGGAGGAGCTGTTCGTCCAGCGCATACAGAAGAATTAAAAGAAATAACAGGTGCAGACGCCGGATCAATTGGTCCAATAGGATTTAAGGGAAGAATTATTTCCGATAATCAGCTGATAAATGCCAACAATATGTATAGTGGAGCAAATAAAAACGATTTTCACATCGGAGGGATTGATTTCAAACGCGACGTAATTGAAATCGAATATTTTGATTTAAGGGTTGTAAAGAGCGGCGAAGAATGTCCTAACTGTAGTTGCAAACTAGAAGTATTCAGTGCAATTGAACTTGGGCATATTTTTAAGCTAGGAACAAAATATTCAAATTCGATGGGTGCAAACTTTCTTGATGAATCAGGAAAAGAAAATCCCCTTATTATGGGAAGCTATGGAATCGGCGTCGAGCGTGTTATGGCATGTTTTATAGAACAGCACCATGATGAAAACGGAATTATTTGGGATAAAACACTTGCTCCATTTCAAATTCATTTAATCGGCCTAAATATGAAAAAACAAGAAGTAGTGGATGCTACAGAAAAGATTTATTCTGACTTTAAAACAAACGGAATTGATGTTTTATTTGACGATAGAGTTGATGCGCAAGCAGGATTTAAATTTAAGGATGCGGATCTTCTAGGAATGCCTATCCAAATTATTGTAGGTGATAAAAAGTTAAAAGAGAACAAAGTTGAAATTAAGATCAGAAAGACGAATGAAAGAATCGAAGTCATTATAGATGAATTGCAAAGTAAGGTCAAAGATTTGATTAGTTAATATTATTTATTAAAAGGAGGACAAAATGATAAACAATGAAAGTTCGAATTCGAATTATCATGAAGGCAAAGACAAATTAAATGATAAAGGTGTGGCAGGAGGAATATACGGTATGGCTTTTTTAGGAGCCGTCGTATATTTTATCCAACATGCGGCTACTTTTTGGCTTGGAGTGCTTGGCTTTTTTAAAGCCCTTGTTTGGCCTGCATTATTAATCTATAAAATGTTAGAATTTTTAAAATTGTAATTAATAAATATTTTTTTAATAATTTAAAAGCTGCTACGATGAAAATCGCGGCAGCTTTGAAAATTAAAAATGCAATTTATTCTTCAGCTTTACCTCTAAGAGCATCCCAAATCATATAAGTACAAAGAATTGCAAACATGATTAATCCAAGTAATTCACCTGAATGGGAATTAGTCCAATCAGAGCTAACAGCAATATTTACGTTGAATTTCCTTAGAAAAGCGCTCACAACTCCCATCAAAGCACCTCCTGCAATAAATCCGGAGGCAATTAATGTTCCTCTTTCACCTCTAGCCTTATTTACTTTTTGATCCTTACTTCTAGATGATACAAAATAAGCAATTAAGCCACCTACTAATAAAGGAGTATTTAATTCAAGTGGAATGTACATTCCAAGAGCAAATGCCAAAGCAGGGACACCAATCATTGTCAATAGTAAGGCCATCAAAGCACCTGCGACATATAATATCCATGGAGCAGGTTGACTTTCCATTAAAGGTTTTATCACAGCCGCCATTGCATTAGCTTGAGGAGCAACTAAAGCATTAGGTCCTGTAAAGCCGTAGATATTATTTAGAAGTAATATTACATAACCTACCGTTGCTGCAGAAACCAAAGTACCTAGGAATTTCCAGCTTTCTTGTTTATAAGGTGAAGAACCAAGCCAATACCCGATTTTCAAATCTGTAATGAAGCTTCCGGACATAGATAATGCAGTACAAACGACTCCACCGATTAAAAGAGCAGCAACCATACCGCTAGTTCCTTTTAGACCTATTGAAACAAGTATAATCGAAGATAGAATTAAAGTCATTAAAGTCATTCCTGAAACAGGATTTGTTCCTACAATTGCCGTTGCAGTTGCAGCTACAGTTGTAAACAAAAATGAAATTATCAAAACAATAAGCAAACCGACCAAGGCATAGAGGAAAGTATTAACCACACCAAGAAGAAAAAAGATAAAAATAGAAATAGCAGTAGCAATAATTGCGACAGCAATAATTTTCATTGTTATATCTCTATGTGTTCTAAGTTTATCCTCAATTGCATCTTTTTTTCCCATTATTTCTTTAACTGCAAGCGAGAATGCAGTGCCAATTATTTTTGAAGATCTAATTATTCCTATAATTCCTGCCATAGCAATGCCGCCTATGCCGACATGCCTAACATAATTAGAAAAAATCTGATCTGCAGACATATCTTTAATAAGAAGGCTAACGTTGGCTCCCAAAGGAACGGTTAGACCTTTTCCTATAAATGCAATAACCGGAATTAAGACATACCAAGAAACAAAAGAACCTGCGCAAATAATTGCTGCATAACGAAGACCCACGATATATCCCAATCCCATAACAGCTGCACCAATATCCATTTTAAAGATCATTTTATATTTATCTGCAATTTTTTCACCGATTGGCACTACCCGTGAAGTAAAAACCTCATTCCACCAACCTGTAGAAGCAACTAAAAAATCATATAATCCACCGATAATACCGCTAGCAATTAGAACTTTTGCTTGATTGCCTCCCTTTTCTCCTGCAACCAGAACTTCTGTTGTAGCTGTAGCTTCAGGGAACGGATATTGTCCATGCATTTCCTTCACAAAGTATTTACGAAATGGAATTAGAAATAGAATCCCAAGTATCCCGCCGAATAATGAGGCAAGGAATATTTTGTAGAAGTCCGCATTAAGATTCAATATATATAATGCAGGAATTGTAAATATAGCACCAGCCACAACTCCCCCGGAAGTCGAACCAATAGATTGGATAATGACATTTTCACCAAGAGCATTTTTCCTTTTTGACGCAGTAGATAAACCAACTGCAATAATTGCAATAGGAATTGCAGCCTCAAAAACCTGCCCAATTTTTAGACCAAGATAAGCTGCAGCGGCAGAAAATAAAATCGCCATTAAAAGACCGGTTAATACCGAATAAAAACTAACCTCCGGAACCTTTACCTTAGGAGGCATAACAGGGACATACTCTTCTCCCGGATTTAAAGTTGTGTAGGCATTAGAAGGTATTCCTTTAAAATTATCATTACTGGTATGTTGCTCACTCATAAATTCTTCCATTTATTTAAGTAGCTGAAAAAATAATTTATTTCTTTTTCTAACAAAATAAAATTAAGAAGAAAATTTGAGATAAAACAATATTTTTTTATACTTCCATCTATTAACGATGATTGCTAATTTTACTTTATGAATGGAAAACTTTTTTTAGTATCAATTCCAATAGGAAACTGGGATGATATCACCTTAAGAGCCTTAAAAATTCTTCGTGAGGTTGACTTTATAATCTGCGAAGAATATAAGGAAGCCCGTCGATTGCTTTCGGAATATAAAATTGACAAAGAACTTATATCATTAAACGAGCACAACGAAAAAGAAGTTGCCAATGAAATTCTTCTTAAAATTATTGCTGGAAAGACATCTGCACTAATATCCGATTGCGGTACTCCTTTATTTTCTGATCCCGGTCATTTATTAGTTGATCTTTGTATATCGCAAAATATTGATATTCTACCTGTTCCCGGCCCTAATTCTCTTCTTCCAGCACTTATAGGTTCAGGATTGAATTTTGAAAATTTTTACTACTACGGGTGGCTCTCACCTAAAAAGGAAATCCGGCAGCAGCAGTTAATCAGGATAAAAAAAATTGAAGAAATTATAATTATATTGGATACACCATACAGGATAAAAAGCCTGCTCACGGATGTCGTAAAAATCCTTGGTAAAAATTTAAAAGTGGTACTTGCTTTTCAGCTTACAATGGAAAATGAGCGATTTTTTAGAGGCACTGCAGATGAAATACTTAAAATATCCGAAGAGAAAAACCTTAAAGGTGAATTTGTATTAATTTTGGACAATAAAAAAAGAAAGTAATTCGGCTTAAGTTAAATAGTAATTAAATCTAGACTGATTTTTCTAAAAGGGCAACATTTTCGATATGATGCGTATGAGGGAACATATCCACTGATTTAATTTTTATTAATCGGTACCCGGCTTTGCAAAATAATTTTATATCTCTTACTTGTGTAGCTGCATTACAACTGACATAAACAATTTTTTTAGGATTAAGCTTAATTACATCATCAACAGTGTTATTATGCATCCCACTGCGCGGAGGATCCAATATAACAATATCGGGGTGGGGTAATTTCTTATCTTCTATTAATGGGAAAAATGATTTATAGAGATCCGATATATAGAATTGTACGTTATTAATTTTATTAAGAAGAATATTTTCTTCTGCGTCTTTTACTGCTGATTCCACAGCTTCAAAAGCAAATACTTTTTTAGCAAAATCCGAAATAAAAATTGAAATTGTACCGGCTCCTGAGTACAAATCGTAAACAATGTCATCATTGTTTAAGCCGGCAAAGTCTAAAGCAGTCTGATACAATAAATCAGCTTGCAGAGTATTCGTCTGGAAAAAAGAATTGGCACTTACCCGGAATTTATATTTACCTATTGATTCGGTTATATACCCGCTTCCGAAAATAATTTTTTCATAATCTCCAAATGCAACTAAAGCTTTTCTAAGGTTTATATTATTTATTACCGTAGTAATTTGCGGAATAACTTTAATAATCTCAGATGAATATTCTTCCATCATTTTATCATCTTCATAAAACGTAACAAGATTCACCATTAAATCATTTGTATGATTAGATTGTTTAATTACTAGGTTTCTTAAATATCCACTATTAGTTTTAGATGAATATATTGATACTGATTTAGATTTAAAAAATTTTCTAGTAAAATTTAAAATTTTGTTACTAACTTCTGATTGAAGGAAGCATTCATCAATATCTAAAACTTTATCAAATAAGTTTGGTATATGTAACCCCAGAGCAAAATTTCTGTCAATTTCATTACCTGAATTAATTTCATCCAAAGTCAGCCATCTTTTTTCGGCAAAAGAGAATTCCATTTTATTTCGATAAAAGAAATTAATCTTTGAAGGGATTATACTTTCGACTGCTAAATTTGTAAAACCTCCCATACGAATAAAAATTTCTTCAACTTGTTTTTGTTTATATTCGATTTGAATATTATAATCAAGGTCCTGCTGTTTGCAGCCCCCACAAATGCCAAAATATTTACATTTTGCTTTAACTCTGAATTTTGAAGGATCTATGATTTCTATAGTTTTAGACTCAGCATAAGATTTTTTAATCTTAGTTACTTGAGCTTTGACTTTATCACCGGGATAAGCTCCATTTACAAAAATTACGAACTTTGAATTTTTGTTTTCTGTATCTGATGAATTATTGACAATTTTCGCTATTCCCTTTCCCTCAAAAGCATAAGATTCGATATCAAGCTCCATTATATCGCCTTTTTTCATCAAATTGCCTTTTTCATAACCAGCATCATAAACCCGAAATAATTGTCTCCGCCAAGGTTCAAATAGACATTTGATTCATGACTAATTTGTTTAAGCATTTTCTTATAATAGGATTTTTCCTGATCGGATAATGTATCAATATTCTGATTTAAAATAGAGCTGCTAATTTTATAGAAATCTTTTAATGTAGGAGAAAGGTCATGTTCATATAGGATTTCAAATTTTCTTTCAGTATAAAATTTGATGAAATCTTCTTTAAAAGAGGGTGTAATGCCGGAATTTATGAAAATGTCTTTAATGAAAGCAGGCAGTTTCCTGGTAAGGGCAACATTTTCACCTACACAAAAGATTCCTCCGGGTTTTAAAATTCTTTTAATTTCTTTTACA
>JAJXTM010000003.1 GCA_021783875.1 Bacteroidota bacterium | reverse complement strand
TATATTCCCGGTATAATTTCAACTCCTCTTCATGAAGTTTTGCCTGACTTTATTACAAAATCACTTCAAAGGGCAATGAAAATCTTCGATCAGAAAATGAAAGGTTACTATACTGACGAAGCACAAATTTTGGCTGTTGAAAGCCGTACCAGCTCACCGGTTAAAATCCCTAGGGATAAAATTACTTTGATGCATACTCAGGTGAGAGGACTATTCCCATGTGCTGAAGGCGCCGGATATGCAGGAGGTATTGTTTCATCCGCAATTGACGGAGAAAATTGCGCAGATGCAATAAAAAAATATCTTTCAACCTAAATAAAGAAGTTATCCGATTTTATCATCTTTATTTTTCTTTCTTCTCGGATTGCTTGAATCACCTAAAACCTCTGCATCTTTATTCTTTGTTTTATGTTTTGTATCAATTTCTTTTGGAGCTATTAATTCTTTAAAAGTATTTAACCTATAACCGGATTCTGCAGATTTCTTTAGCAGGAATTCAAACGTATTAGATAAATTTATAGCCTTATCCTTAATTGATTTTGATTTCTTTTCTGCCTTAGCATCCTTCTTAGAAATAATGGCATTTTCGCTTTCTAAAAGGGAAAGAAGGAATATCCATTGTATAATAATTTCAAAGCGTTCTTTATTAAAATAAATGATTTTATCAAATTCGTTCAATAATAGAAAATCTATTAACTCCTTATTATCTATCAATTCCGATATAAGAATATGTTCATTCCCCGGTTCAATAAAAGATATTTTTTTGATTAAGCTATATTTGGAAAGCAATGACTGCATTAAAGATACTTCTTCAAAAATGCTATCCACATTATGTCCTAAATCTTTAAAAATATCAATTAAAGCTTTTCTTAACATTAGATTCTCAAAAAATTCTACCTCAGCAGATTCCTGCTTAATTGTCTTTTGAATTCTACTTAAGAAAATATAAATGAAAAGGAATTCAATTTCTTTGTTGACAGATTTGAAATCTTTGAAAAAATTATTGTTAATTAGTGGTATTGTAATATAGTTCCTTAAATCTATATATCGTCGGTTCAAATTAATTAAATCACTCTGAAGATATCCAATTACTGTTTCATAGTTAATTTTTAATTTATAAACAGAATTTAATTCATGTACCAAATTTGCAGTATTTTCTCTTAATTCAGGGAGTAATCCTAAACCGAATTCCAAATCTTTTTTTACTAATATTTTTGTATTGAATGTAAATCCTGCTAATTCATGAAAAATTTCTTTCGAAAATAAATAATTCAATGATTCATGAAGAGGAGCTAGCTTCATTTCATATAATCTTTGATTGATTGATGGGATTCCCACTCCTTTTATAATCTGATACATTCTGGAATAATCGCCGTATTTATCAAAAACGATTTCAAAATTGATTAAAACCTTATACTCATATCCTGACAAAGAGAAATAAATCCCTTCTTCAGAAATTTCTTTACCGGATAATAAATATTCCATTCCGGTTCTTTGCTCTTTGCATATATAATAATAGGATGGGCCTGAATTTAAATGAAGTGCATCTGAAATCTTTTTAATTCTTTTGGCATAAGGATTAGAATCATCATTGAATTTTTTTATGACCGATAAATATATTTTCCCGCTGCATTGTGTATAAGCATTATTATAAACAATTAGTACCTTTTCTTCTCCGGATCGGTTTGTAAAAGCAAATACATTTTCATTAATTAATCCTGAATCATTTATAAAATCGTAAAATTCAAAATCGGTTACCTGACTAAATAAATATCTTTTCTCCATTAAAGGAAATAATTCTGATTCATGTCTGCTAATTAAATTATAATCGGAATACTCATTCAAATATGCCCGTTTATATTCCATTCCGTACTTCTCGGCAAATCCTTCTATCTGTCCATGAGCAAACATCGGAAGTCCGGGAAGAGTAATCATTAACATTGCAACGCCGAAATATTTATCTCCCTTGCCGAATTGATTTACAGCGGTCTCTTCATCAGGATTGCTCATAAAATTAACATAGCGTTTCAGAATTTCAGGATTAAAATCCATAGTATTCTTAATTAGCTCACGATATTTATCATTTTCTTCTTTCATTAACATGTGCATAAATGCGCTATTGTATACTCTGTGCATACCCAGAGTCCGTACAAAATATCCTTCCATAAGCCAGAATGCTTCCGCAAGCAGAAGTGTACTTGGTAATTCCTTATTTATTCTATCTACAACTTCCCGCCAGAATTCATCCGGCATAGCCTCATCAAATCCACTCCTAGTCATTGAATAATCCGAGCGCGATGGAATTGCTCCCCCGGTTCCTGATTGGGGAAACCATAGTCTTTGATAATGTTTTTTAGCTAATGTCATAGCAGCATCAAAACGAATAATTGGAAATTTTTTGGCTACGTGTATAATAGTTTGTATAAGTGATTCTCTTACTTCGGGGTTCAAGAGATTTAATTGCGCCGTATCATTCCACGGCATATGAGTTCCATCATTACCGTGATAAATATACTTTATTGAACCAGTTTGGTTATCTTTTCTCTGAAATACTACTGCGGCATCTTCACGTGAATAATATCTGTCTTCTATCCTTATTTCTACTCTAGGGTCATCAGAGAGGTTCGGACTATAAAATGTATAATTTGGGAATGGTGGATAATCTGTCTGAATAAAAAAATTAGGTTTTTCAATTATCCATTTTGAATAAATACCGGTATGATTCGGAACCATATCACTTGCCAGGCGAATCCCTCTTAATGCCGCACGATGTTTTAAGTTTTGAAATGCTTCTTCACCGCCTAGCTCGCCAGCAATTACATAATCAAACAATGAATATGCTGATGGAGCGGCATCTGGATTTCCGGTAAGTTGTTTTATTTTTCGAGAAGCGCTACTTCTTTCCCATATTCCAATTAGCCATAAACTAGTAAAATTCCATTTCGACAATAAGTCTAATTCTTCATCTGGTATTTCATCCAACCTTGAAATTTGCCTTTTGAATTTTTTTGATAGCTGATCCATCCATACATAAATGTTCTTTGCAATCATTACCACCTTAGGCATCCAGTCTAAGTCCTGGGTGAATTTTTCAATCTCGGAATGATAATAATGATTTTCAATATCCGATAATGTTTCTCCGGTATCTAATTTTAATTTAAGAGCCTGAAAATAATCGCTGTCAAACTCATAAGTAGGTACTGGCGGTGTTGGTTTTTCGTAGGATCCGTGCCGCAGAAAAAGTCTAATATCCTCTGTTATCAAATCTTTCCCTCTTAAAAGACGATCTAAAAATAAGTCCTTAATTAATAGACTCCAATTTTCTCTTATGTATTCTAATTGTCCTTCAATATTATAAGGGCTTTCAAGCAAAGGCTTTTTAAGAAAAGTTATTAGCGAAAGATTTTCCTTTCCGAATGATTTTTCTAATAAGAAAAAATATTCCAATTTTTCAATAAAAATCTGATAAACGGTCTTTTCTTTTAACGGTTTATTCGAGTAAAGTTCTTCCAGTGCAGGCGTTGCTTGATTAGAATTTTCAAGATAAAGTAAAATTAATTCTTCAAGAATAATTTCTTTATTCTGTTTTGTCCCTGTCGATTTTTCCAAATATTCCTGTGCTGAAATCTTTCTTTGAAATACCGGTAATGGAGAAAATTCTTTTGTGAATGTTAGCAAAATAGAATCAAGATTTTCTTTGCCGATATTCTGTGCAAGAAATTTTAATCCTCTAGAAAAAACTCCCGGATTTTCATTTTCTTCATATAAGCGAATCAGATAATGGAAAATTTCATGGATCAATCCAAGAGCATTTAATTGTCCAGCAGTGGTCAATTGACTGTTCGATTGTGATTTTCGAATGTCATTAATTTTTCCGGAAATAATTCTGGCAACATTAAAATTCGCAATGATTAAATCTCCGCTTATTGAAAAAAGTGATTCTTCAATTTTATACTTGTTCCGGGCATGATTTGATACATGGAAATCAAAAATGATCTTTTCTTTATTGCCGCAAGAAAAATGTTTACTTTTATTCATATTGCTTAAAAAACAGGTGGATGGTATGCAAGACTCGATCCAACCCAGGTTTTATTTTTATTATAGTCGACTCCCATCATCTTACCTTTGCTTATTCTTACCAAATTATTAACTAAGACCGGGATATCTTCCCAAACAAACATTAACCTTATTTCAGCTTTTGCAAATTCGTCACCGGGAGTTTTTATTAGAGGTGCATAATTGACTTTTGCCTGCAGAATATAATTTGATTTGTCATCAATATTATCAAGAATTTCAGGTGTAACATCTAATTCAACTCCATGACCGGCAAAAGAATAAAGAGGTTTCAACACAAAATTTTCCAAATCAACCGGATATTCATCAAGATCGCTTAAAAAGTAGCATTCAGGTACAAAGTCTCCTGATAGAAAGGGAAGTGTGTGTTTGCTGATTCTGAAAAACCAATTGGGGTGACCAACCCAATCAACATTCAAATCTTTAGTGAAATCTATATTAACTTTATGCTTCCCTCTAATTAATTCATCAAATATTACTCTGTTATAAATTTTTTCAATTGGAATTTCTTTACCATGTTCTTGATAGAAAAGTTTATTATTCTTCTGAATAATTTTTGAAATACATACACTTTTAATTCCCAATAATTTCTCTGTGGCAGCAAAATCAATTCTTGTCTTTTGCTTCTCGGGATTTATATCCATAAGAATTATATTTTCTGGATCACTTTTACCTATTATCAAATCATTTAAAATATCGACATATGATTTTGAATCAATTCCGTTAAAAAAAGTAGAATAATTCTTTGGAATTTTAAAATGCTTTCTCATCGTTTTGTCTAAAAAATACTGAAATCCGTAAAGAGAAGGAAAGCCCTGAAGCTCTATTAAGCGGGGAATATACTTCCCATCATCATCAATAGATACAGCGAAGTCAATTTGAAGAAACTCAGGATGATCCTTTTCATTGGGAACAAATAATTTTTTAGGTACTGCATTTTTTGAATGTTCAATAAATTCTTCAGTCATTAATTGATTTACAATTTCATGTGAGTAATTGATTAAATCAATTGACAATGATTCTGTTAAAAACAGCGGGGTTTCCGCAATTCTAAAATCAGCAGGAAATTTTAAAATTGAGTTAACGTCATCAAGAAAAAGTTTATAATTATTTTCAGTAAATTCTGAATTGAACCTATCTCTTAATTTTGAATTCATATTTTCTCTTTGCCCAATGAAATTTATATTTTTATAAAATTTAATTTTTCTAATGCCGAAATTAAAAAGGCAGGGAGGACTGTACTCCTTGTTAATTTAATTTTATCAGGATCCTCTAAATTAGACACCATTTCCCGGTATTTTGCTTCGCCGAATTTATCTATTATGAATTTCTTTCTTTCTTCCTGTATTAAATGATACATCATACTGTTTGGATCGGCTTCCGGGTGAAATTGCGTCCCGACAATCTCATCTGAAATTCTGACAGCCATTAATGCGCTTTCATGTATTCCATCATCAATCTCCAAAGCCAAAATATTAGCTTCTAAGTCGTCCATAATTTTATGATTTTTCTGTACAACTTGATACTTTCTGAAATCAGCCGCGTAAAATGGATCCGGTAAATTTTCAAAAATCAGATCGCTTTTACCTTTACTTGTTCTTCGAAAGGGAAAAACCCCAAAGGATTTTTCATAACGTTCATTTACTTCAGCGAATTTAAAATACCTTGCCATCATTTGGAAAGAATGGCAAATAAAAAAAATATATTTCTTTCTTTCGGGATTAGTTTGATTATGATCCCATATTTTCTCAATTAAAGAGAAATAATCACTTTCCCATTTCTGATTAATCCCCTCAAATGGACTTCCTGGTCCGCCTGAGGAAATAAATATATCATAATCGATTTCAGGAACCTCATCTTTATATCGAGTTTCATATACACGGTGACTTACAGGAATTTGAAATTGATTCAAGTTCAGATCTCCGGCAATTTCTCTTAAACACCTAATTCCTTCGTTTTCTTCATTGTTATAAAGATCAATAATAGCTATCCTGGTTTCTTTTTTTTTCATATAATACTTAATTCTATATAGACAATCCAAATTGAGTTTCTTCAATAATATAGTCAACAACTTTTCTTAAATCCTGAGTCTCATCCCAAACCTTAAGCTGTCTATCTGCTCCGGTGCCGTTTTGCATTATAGTATTGATATAATTTATTTCATTTCTTGAACCTAACTCATCCACTACATCATCAACAAATTCAATTAATTCCTTAGATAATTCACTAAAATCTACTTCCTCTTGTTTACCAAAGTCAATTAATTTACCGGTAATGCCGTAACGCGCAGCACGCCATTTATTCTCTGCAATTAGTAACCTACGGTAAAGTCTAAATCCTAGATTCTGTTTCATCAATTTGTAAAGTTTGAACACTAAAGCCTGGCAAAGAGCCGCAATAGCTATTGTTTCATCTACCCTCATCGGTATGTCGCAAATCCTAAATTCAAGAGTATCGAAAAACGGATGAACTCTAATATCCCACCAAACTTTTTTTGCATTATCAATACATTTTGTTTTAACAAGCAAATTGATATAATTATCATATTCGGCAACACTTCCGAAATGATCTGGTATACCTGTCCGGGGAAACCGATCAAACACTTTACTTCGATAGGATTTAAAACCGGTGTTTCTTCCTAACCAAAAAGGCGAATTGGTAGAAAGTGCGAAAATATGCGGTAAAAAATATCTTGCCGAATTCATAATGTGTATAGCAGATTCCCTGTCATCTAACCCTACATGTACATGAAGTCCGAATATTAAATTTGCTCTTGCCACTTGCTGCATATCTGAGACAATTTCTTGATATCTTGGATGATCAGTAATTTTTTGATCTTTCCAATGAGAAAATGGATGTGTACCCGACGCTGCAATTTTTAAGTTGTTTTTTTTTGCCAAGCGTGAAAGGTTAGTCCTTAATTCTGTCACCTCTCGTCTAGCGTGCATAATATCGCCGCAAATTCCAGTGCCCATTTCAACGACAGATTGATGCATCTCTGCTTTCACATTTTCGGCAAGTATAGATTTACCGTCTTCAAGTATCTGCTGAATATGCGATTTTAATTCACGGGTGTCAGGATCTATAATTTGAAACTCTTCTTCAATCCCTAAAGTAAACAATTGTTTTCCCTATAATGTTTCGTTTTTTACAAATGAATTTATAAAACTACCCCAAGTAAGATTATTTCTACTGGGAATATGATTGTGGGCTCTTCTTATTGCCATATTAGAGGAGCTTTCAACAATCCATTCAAAATTATCTTCGCCAACTGAATTTAGGTCAGCATCCGGAGCTGGGTTGCAGAAATCGATTGCATAAGGTATTCCGTCTCGCACTGCAAACTCAACAGTATTAAAATCGTAACCAAGTCCCTTATTTAACTCTAATACACCCGCTTCAATTTTCTCTAATAATTTTTTTTCAGTCTCCAAAGATCCTTTAACGTATCTTAAATGATGCGGCTGCCTAGGATCATATTGCATTATGTGAACATCTTTTCTGTCAATGCAATAACAGCGAAAATAATCCGTGAATATAATTTCTTCCTGAAGCATCATGACTAGCTGACCGGTTTCATTATATGCTTTATAAAACTCATCTGAATTATTAAGTTTATAAACATTTTTCCATCCTCCACCGGAAAATGGCTTGAAATAAGCAGGAAACCCTACATAAGAAAAAATTCCTTCCCAATCTAAGGGATATGTAAGATTCCTAAATGAATTTGAAGTTGTATCGGGAGGATGTTGGTTAGAAGGAAGCAAAACAGTTTTAGGCACAGCAACTTTTAATTTTGTAGCCAATGCATTATTAAAAAATTTTTCATCGGCACTCCACCAAAACGGATTATTAATAACAGCGGTTCCGTTTAATGAAGCATTTTTTAAGTATCCTCTATAAAAGGGAACATCCTGCGAAATTCTGTCAATAATGACATCATATCCGCATTCTTCACCTTGAATCACTTTATCAATTTTGACAAAATCCGCAGAAACGGAAGAATCCTTTTTTGAATTAACTCTATCCACAAATGCCTGTGGGAAAGTATTCTCTTGACCAAATAATATCCCGATTTTCTTCAAAGTTACTCCTTAATTTTTCCTAAATATTCCGGAAACATTTCTCTCCACCATTGCCAATCATGTCCAGCATCCCGCCTGATATCAAGCCAATGGCTAATCCCTTTCTCATTAAGAATGTTAGAAAGTCTTTTATTTTCATCGAGACACATATCCCATTCTCCAGTTCCTAGTATAATACCCATTTCCTTAATCCTATCAAGAAACCAGTTGTCTTCTAAATTTGGCAAATAGTCCGGAGGATTATTGAAATAACAATTGTCATCGTAATAACCTGCTAAAAATTGCTTAATATCAAAACTGCCGCCCATGCTGAAAACGTACCCGAATTTTCCAGGATATCTGAATGCTAAATTAGCCGCATGATATCCTCCGAAACTGCACCCTGCTAATCCAACCTTCTGTCTACCGGTTTCATGTTTGGCAAATTCAACAACATCATATAAAATAACATTTTCATAACCAGTATGAGATTTAACCCTATCAGCAGGACTTATTGAATAGTTATACCAGCTTTCCGCATCGACGCTATCCGGGCAATATATCTTAATTTTTCCATCATTTAGAAGACTTTCTGCACTGCCTACTAATCCGAAATCCTTATTTTCATAAAATCTTCCTTTTGAAGTAGGAAATAATATTATTGGATAACCGTCATGACCAAAAACAAGCATTTCAAATTCACGTTCAAAATACTGTGAATGCCATTTATGATATTCTTCTCTCAATTTGTTTATCTCTTTTGGATTATGGATAAAATAGAAATTGTAATAACTTCTTCTTAAGTACAAATATAAAAAATTAAATACTCTTTTCAACCTATAACATGAGTAAAATACTTAATTCTAATAACTAATTATTTGTAATTATATTCAATATTTCTATCCCCAAAAGAAATCTTTTTGTGAACATTTGAAATAAATGGAAGAATAGAAAAATTATATTTATAATTGGACATTTTTTTAAACTTATATCAAAAGTGAATGAAAATAATAAAACTTTGTTAAGTTCTTTTTATTTGAATATAACCGGCTTTAGATTCGCTGATGTATTCGTTAATACGTTTCGACCCGATAATAAAAATATTTCAAAATTGATATTCTTTCCATATTAAGGTATTTTAAACACCTTAATTTAATGCTATGCAACAAACACCATTAATGTTACAATATAGTAAGATAAAATCAGCTAATCCGGATACTATTTTACTCTTCCGGATGGGCGATTTCTTTGAAACTTTTGAAGATGATGCGAAAATAGCTTCAAAAGTTTTGGGAATTACTCTCACTAAACGAGCTAACGGCGCTGCCGGGGAAGTACCACTTGCCGGTTTTCCTCATCATGCCCTCGATACTTATCTTCCAAAACTGGTTCGCGCTGGTTACCGTGTGGCTGTCTGCGAGCAAATGGAAAATCCTAAATTCGCAAAGGGAATTGTTAAACGTGAGGTTATTGAAGTTATTACTCCGGGTGTTGCTTTCTCCGATAAACTTTTAGATCATAAAAAAAATAATTATTTGCTTAGTCTTTGCGTTAAAGATACTATTACCGGAATTTCTTTTTGCGATATTTCTACCGGTGAATTTTTTGCCTATGAAATCCCAACTGAAAATATCAATCAGCAAGTCGAAACTATATCTCCTTCCGAAATTATTATTCAAAAGAAAGATAAAGATTGGCTTTCTCAAACCATTCAAAAAATCAATCCGACCATCAGACTGACAAAAGTTGATGACTGGATCTTTAATTACGATTACGCAAAAGAACTTTTAGTTATGCAGTTTAAAACCGTAAACCTAAAAGGTTTTGGTATTGATAATCTTATTGCGGGTATTACCGCTGCAGGTTCCGTATTGAACTACTTGCAGGAAACTCAAAAACAAAATTTGTCTCATCTTAATAAAATCTCCGAATATAATCCGTCTGACTTTATGGCGCTGGATTATTCTACAAAACGAAATTTAGAAATTACTTTTTCAATGCAGGACGGCAACAGGGAAGGTTCATTAATTTCAATCCTCGATAACACCGAAACAGCTATGGGCGGCAGATTATTAAAAAAATGGGTATCTGCACCTTTAAGAAAATTAGAACAGATTCAGATAAGACAGAATGCAGTAGAAAATCTTTATCTGAATAAAACTCTTCGGAAAAATCTTCTGAATGAGTTAAAAGAAATAGGCGATCTTGAAAGATTAGTATCTAAAATCTGCACCGGAAGGGCAAATCCCCGCGAACTGGTTGCCCTTAAATCTTCCTTGACTAAAATTCCGGCTCTAAAAAGCCTGCTTGAATCAGTAACGGCAAAATCATTAATTTTTATACAAAATAATTTATCTCCGCTTGAAGGCTTGGTGCAGAAAATTGAAAAAGCTATCATCGATTTCCCGCCTTTAAACTTAGCCGAAGGCGGAGTAATTAAACATGGCTTTAGCGCTGAACTTGACGAATTAAGGAACATTTCTCTTAACGGAAAAGATTGGATTGCTAATCTTCAAAAAACTGAAAGAGAAAGAAGTGGTATTTCTTCTCTTAAAGTAAGCTATAATAGAGTTTTTGGATATTATATCGAAATTAGTCAAGCTAATAAAGATAAAGTTCCAACTGATTACATACGAAAACAAACTCTGGTTAATTCTGAAAGATATATTACTCCGGATTTGAAAGATTATGAAGATAAAATCTTAAATGCCGAAGAAAAAATATATGAACTTGAGTCTCAACTATTTAATGAAATAAGGCTTATTGTAGCTCATCATGTCGATTCAATTCAGCAAAATGCTAAAATGATTGCCACTTTGGATTGTTATCTCTCCTTTGCAGAAATTGCTGAGCAAAATAATTATGTAAAACCGGAAATAAATGAAAATCATTCAATTGAAATCACTGATGGAAGGCATCCTGTCATTGAAAGGATTTTACCTCCGGGAGAAAAATTTAGTGTTAATAACTGCTCTCTAGATGATGAAAAAAATCAAATCATAATTTTAACCGGTCCTAATATGGCTGGGAAGTCAGTCTTTCTTCGACAAATTGGTCTTATAGTTCTTCTTGCGCAAATTGGCTCCTTTGTTCCCGCTAAAAAAGCAATAATAGGACTAGTCGACAGAATATTTACCCGCGTCGGGGCGAGTGATAATATCTCAGCGGGAGAAAGTACCTTCCTTGTTGAAATGCAGGAAGCAGCAAATATTCTAAATAATGCTACTTCCAAAAGCTTAATTCTACTTGATGAAATAGGAAGGGGAACAAGCACTTTTGACGGAATTTCTATTGCATGGGCAATTACGGAATTTCTGCATGAAAACCCAAATGTGCGTGCTAAAACTTTGTTCGCTACTCATTACCATGAACTAAATGAAATGGCTGAAATATTCCCACGCATAAGAAATTTTAAAGTTGAAGTAAGAGAAATAGATGATAAAGTAATATTTTTGCATAAAGTAAGCTCCGGTGGTGCGGACCATAGTTACGGAATCCAGGTCGCTCAAATGGCTGGTCTGCCTCAGTTTGTAACTAATAGAGCTAAGGAAATTCTCCAAAATTTGGAAAGCAAAGAACTAACTCCTTATGAAGTGAGAAAAGAAAGATTGAAAAAGCTGAAGGAAGAAGATGGTTCACAAATTAGCTTGTTTGAATTTAGAGATGATAAGTTCAGAAAAGAGATTGACGATATTGAACTCAATAACCTTACTCCCATTGAGGCACTCAATAAATTAAGCGATTTAAAGAAAAGGGTAAAAGATAATGTTTAAAGTAAAAACAATAAAATATTTATATCTAATACTTTTTATATTTACATTCGGGCTGCTTTTAAATTCCTGTGAAAAAAAATACACTGAGCAGCAGCTGTTTTACATAAACGGTGTTAACAAATTGCGACAGGAAAAAAATGATTATATGAAGAGTGATCCCGATTCTCCATTCCAACGCGATAAGAATGTTTCATTTCATCCGCTTAATTATTATGATGTAAATCCCGATTATGTCTTTTATAGCAAGTTATATCTTTATGATAAAAGAGATACGGTAACAGTTTTTGGAACTAAAGGAGAGGCTCGGCAGATTGTTCGCTTTGCTTATGTTAAATTTAATATTGATAATAAAAATATTAAACTCAACGTCTATCAAGGTAAATCCGGTAACAGTATAAATTATTATACAATATGGTTTACCGATAAAACTTCGGGAGATGAAACCTATGGTGTAGGGCGATATCTAGATTTTGATTTAAGCCGTGACCCTAATTATATTTATACTATTGACTTTAATATGGCATACAATCCATACTGCGCTTATACACCAACATATTCGTGTGCTATTCCTCGGAAAGAAGATCATTTGGATGTAGCAATTGAAGCTGGCGAAAAAAAATTTCATAAATAGAAGGAGTTAATGTGGTAGTAGTTCTTGAAAAAAATGTTTCCGATAAACAAATAGAAAACGTAATAAAACATCTGGAAGATTTCGGATTTGCAGTACATACTTCTACAGGTGTTGAACAAATTATTTTAGGTGCAATTGGAGTTAAACCTGACTTTGATACTCGCAAAGTTAAAATCCTTGATGGCGTAGCTGAAGTATATCGCATTACAGAACCATTTAAACTAGCTAGCCGAAGCTTTAAAAAAGAGAATACCGAAATTAAAATTAAAAATGTTGTAATTGGCGGGGACGAAGTCGTTATGATGGCTGGTCCTTGTTCAGTTGAAAATGAAGATCAAATATTTACTATTGCCGAAATCGTAGCAAATTCAGGTGCTAAAATACTTCGCGGCGGTGCATTTAAGCCTAGAACCTCTCCTTATTCATTTCAAGGACTCGGAGAAGAAGGTTTAAAGCTCTTGAGAAAAGCTGCTGATAAATATAATCTTCTGGTTATTACTGAAGTTATGGAATCTGCTCAAATTAAATTGATTGAAGAATATACGGATATTTTTCAGGTCGGTGCTCGTAATATGCAGAATTTCTCATTGCTTCGTGACTTGGGGAAAACTTCTACTCCTATAATGCTTAAACGAGGGCTGTCTGCGACTGTTGAAGATTGGCTGATGTCTGCCGAATATATATTGTCCAATGGAAATAAGGAAGTGATGCTTTGCGAAAGAGGCATACGCACATTTGAAACTTCAACAAGAAATACATTTGATCTTTCCGCAATTCCAGTAGTTCATAAAAGAAGTCATTTACCGGTAATAGCCGATCCTTCACATGCTACCGGACTGCGTGATAAAGTGCTTCCTATGGCAAGAGCCGCTGTAGCTGCCGGTGCAGATGGTCTAATGGTTGAAATCCACAATGACCCGGAAAAAGCTTTATCAGACGGACCTCAAGCCCTTTTACCAGAACAATATATTGACTTGATGAAACAAGTTAAATCAATAGCTGAAGTAATCAGCAGAAAAATGTAAAAGTGAATATATAAAAATATTATTTCTTACCCGCGAAAGCGGGTATCAATTTTTTCTAATTTATTAGTTAAGCAATAAACATTAAGAAACAAAAATTGATTTCGAATAAAATATCAATTATCGGTCTCGGACTAATAGGCGGCTCAATTGCAAAATCTCTAAAGAATACTTCTTCAGACTATATAATCAATGCCTTCGATAAAAAAGATGTCCTATTATCAGCAAAGAAGTCCAATTTAATCGATAGGGAATTAAATTCTATTGAAGAAGCAGCCAACGCTGACATTATTTTTCTATGCCTACCTACCAGCATATCTCTAAAAGCTTTAAATATTCTTGCTCCGCTCATAAAATCAAATTCAATAATTACTGATGTATCCGGAGTAAAATATGTTTTTGAAAAAAAATGGAAGAAGTTAAAAAGTAAAGGGAAATACATTGGCGGGCATCCAATGACCGGCAAAGAGCAGGGTGGATTCGAAAACTCAGATCCTTTGCTATTCCAAAACTCCATTTACATTCTGTCGGATACATTAAAAAATGAGTCAGGACCTTTGTTGAAAATTATTGATTTGCTTGGCGCTCGAATAAAGTTTATCGATCCAAAACTTCATGATAAAATTGTATCCATGGTTAGCCATCTACCACAGCTTCTTTCTATCGCATTGGTAAATTCACTTCCCGAAGAAGAAGGAAAAATAAACTATCTTGACTTTTCCGCAGGAGGTTTCAGAGACATGACTCGCATTGCATCAAGCAAGTTTGATATATGGGAATCCGTCATTGATCTCAATAGTAAAAATATTATTTTCTCTATCAAAACAATAAAAGAAAGACTCGGTGCCATAGAAAATGCAATTAAGTCCGGCGATTTAAAATTTATAGAAAAATCTTTTGAATCTGCAAGAATTAAACGCGATGAAATACCTAAGAACAATAAGGGTTTTATAAACCCTTTATATGATATTTACGTATTTGTAAGCGATAAACCGGGAGTGCTTAGTAATCTAACTACATTATTGTTCAATGAAGGAATAAATATTAAGGATATCGAACTTCTTAAAATTCGTGAAGGTACGGGAGGTACTTTTAGAATCTCATTTGATTCAGAACAAATAGCTATGAAGGCTAAATTTTTAATCGAAAAATCCGGTTTCACCGTTCAAAATTAATTATGGGAAAGCATTTACTAAGCAAATCATCATTTATTAAAGGCATTCAATGCGAGAAGCAGCTGTTCCTTTATAAATATCATTATGACTGGATGGATAAAGTAAGCGAAAATCTTCAAGCAGTATTCAAGCGGGGCACTGACGTCGGAGTCCTGGCGCAAGAATTATTTCCCGGAGGAAAAATCGCAACGGATGATCCAAAAAAGTCGGATGCTGCAATAAATAAAACAAGCAAACTTATAGATGAAAATACTGAGGTTATTTACGAAGCTGCTTTCCTATTTGACGGCATATTAGTAATTAGCGATATTATTGTTAAAATCGGAAATAAATGGAAAATCTATGAAGTAAAAAGTTCCACTTCAATATCGGATACCTATCTAATTGATGCAGCCGTTCAATATTATGTCCTTTCAAATTCCTCTATCGAAATCGAAGACATTTCGATTATTTATATCAATAACCAATATGTAAGATCGGGAGAACTGGATATTCATTCACTTTTTAATATTGAAAGTGTAATGAACCTAATTATTCCTAAACAGGAATTTATTGAAAAGGAAACATCTCGGTTAAAAGAAGTATTACTGAGAAAAAATATTCTGGGGATACCAATCGGAACTCAATGCTTTGATCCTTATGCTTGCAGTTTTTTTAGCCATTGTTGGGAAAATGTTCCTGATTATTCCGTCTTTGACATTGCAAACTTAAATATTAAAAAGAAATTTGAATTTTATAATAATGGAATAGTCAACCTCGAAGATATTCCGGAAGCTAATGATTTAAATGATAATCAGCGGATGCAGGTTGAATCTCATATATCCAACAAAACCATAATTAAGATGAAAGAAATTAAACAATTCTTAAACACGATAAAATATCCAATATATTTTATGGACTTTGAAACATTCATGCCGGCAGTACCGTTGTTTAATAATGCAAGACCATATCAGCAGATCCCATTCCAGTATTCGCTTCATTTTCAAAAGAAATCCGGCAGTAGACTCGAGCATCATGAATTTTTAGCGGAAGCAAACGGCGATCCTCGAGATGAATTTATTACTAAATTACTCAAAGATACAAAGGACATTGGGACAATTCTAGTTTACAATAAATCATTTGAAATATCTCGCTTGAAAGAAATAGCCAAAGATTTTCCTGAATTCGCCTATGAAATAGAGGAAAGAATTTCAAGGATAGTCGATTTAATGATCCCATTTCAAAAAAGATATTATTATAAACCAGCAATGAAAGGCTCTTATTCAATAAAAAAAGTCCTGCCAGCACTAATTCCGGAATTGAAATATGATGATCTCGGAATAAAAGAAGGAGGCACAGCATCTTCCGCATTCGAAAGCCTATATTACGAATCAGATCTATTTAAGATAGAAGAAATAAGAAACAATTTATTAAACTACTGCAAAATGGACACCCAAGCCATGGTTGAAATATTTAATGATTTAATTAACCTTTTGTGACACTAAAGGACAATGTCTTTCCAGAATGATAGGCATATGTAATTTTTCAGAACAACAATTCTAACGAAAGGTTAAGTGAATTAATACTTTGCTCTCCGCTTGCTTTACCAACTAAATTAAAAGTATTATACTTCAAGCTTATGTCAAAATTAACAGGTGGAATAGTAACCTCGGCTCCGATTCCCGCTCCTGCGCCTATCCTGCTCTTGGACGGTATATTTACAATTGAAGCCCCGTTTGAAGCTTGAGTCTCAACCTGCCCCAAATTATTTTCAGTTATATTAATCGAAAGATAAGGATGAACAAAAGGCAGGGGAATAAAGGAATATTCTGCCTCAGCTCCAATAGTAAAAATATTCATGGAAGTAGAAAACCCGAGAGAATCATTAGAACCGCTGCCTTTCAAAATATGGTAATCTATAAAAGCTACTGGAGTAATAGGCAGCATTGGTATATTAAATTTGGCTTCGACACCCAGATGATAAGCATTCTTAAACCCGAAAGCAAGAACATCTCCATTAACCAGACTAAAGTTATTAGTAAACATCGCAGGACTCTGGAAGATGGTTGTGCCGCCTCCGACTCCTATTTTAACTAACTGTGCATTAGTTGTATTTACAAAAATTATTGATAACAAAGAAAATAAAGAAATTGAGAATAATCTTTTCATAAAAATCCTTAGCAATTTTTAATTATCTAAATAAAAATATAAAACCAAATATATAAACTGAAACAAGATGTTTCAAAGTCTAAATATTTACACAAATATTACTATAACCAATTCAATACTTGTAGTCCGGAAATTTTTCAGAATCAAAAAACTATTCCAAATGAAATAAAAATTATTGTTTAATTATATTTATTCATTGTCACATTTTCCTGATTGATTTCATTATTATATTTATCATTGGTAAATTAAATCTACCAATTAATAATCATTAAGGAAAGTTATCATGAAAAAAGCTTCACTTTATCTTTTTCTTCTTTTCTCGCTTGTTATTTCTTCATCACTTAAAGCCCAGAATGATTTAAGCTCAACCTTATCGCACCTTTCTTCCGGTGCTGCTCAGGCTTACGTAGCACCGGTAGTATCCGGCTTTGGGGCTGATCTAAATTCCGGCTGGGTCGACCGCGTTACAAGTTCTAAACTTTTGGGTTTAGATATTGAATTTAAAATTGTTGCAATGGGAACTTTTTTTTCAAATCAAAACCAGACTTTTTCTACTTCAGCAGCATTTAGGTTTAATAACACCCAAGCAGCTACATTAACTCAATCTGTTTCTAATCCTGCTGCAAGACAATATATAGAGAATCAAATCATCAGCCAGGATTTTACTGTCGGAATTTCTGGGCCTACCATTGTCGGAGATAAAAATCAATTTGTAGCAGTTAACTTTCCGGGTCAAACTTTTTCATATAATGGAACCCAATATTCTATACCAACTCAAAATATAGTAACTGCAGTTAATGGGCTTCTTGGCAATATACCTATCTTGCCAATGGGTGCACCTCAATTAACTATAGGGACAGTTTATGGAACCTCTGTTTCTTTTAGATTCCTTCCTAGTATCCAGTTGAACTCTAATCTTGGAAATTTCAGTTACTTCGGTTTCGGAATTCAGCACAATCCTGCAGCTTGGCTAAATCTCGCACTTCCGGTTGATTTCTCGATTGGATTTTTCACTCAAAATATGAAAGTTGGAAGTATTTTCAGCAGCAATGCAACTATGATTAATTTAAATGCAAGTAAAATGTTCGGCACGGGTATCCTAAATGTAACTCCTTACGCAGGAATCGGATTCGAAAGTTCAACTATTTCCGTAAATTACAATCAAAATATTGATTCACCTGCAGGACCTCAGCAAGTGAATATAGCATTTAATGTTAACGGCGAAAACTCAACCAGGCTAACGCTCGGAGCTTCCTTTGGACTAGCAATAATAAATCTCAATGTTGATTACAGCATCGCAAAATACAATTCCGTAAGCGCCGGTCTGGGATTTAATTTTTAGACATTTAGAGTTTAATAGTTGATTTTAATTTGAGCCGTAATTATAACGGCTCCTTTATTTTGAAATTAATAGTTATCAAAAAATGAAGTGTCCAAAATTATCGTGAAGCAAATCGCGACCTGATTTCATCAATACTATCTACTTCTATTACATTATTTAATAGTTTCCCTCCCGTTCTATCTTCATAAAAAAGTCGGACTTTTTGATATTTTATTGGTTCTTTATTCATTTTGCTAAACATCCCAAGATATTTCCCGAGCATTTCAAACGCCCTTAACTTATTGGCCGCTTTTAGGGTTACACCGTCAATTACACCGAAGGCAATAGTCTTCATTCGGAGATAATTCCGGCTACTTCAGAATCAGATTTCTCAAAATTTCTTTCTTTTAAGAGAAATAAAATAATTGAAAATATATATTTGCTTAATTCCTATTAATGCGTATCCCCTGATTTCTCTTTTCTGATTCCTTTAATTCTTATTACTATGCGATATTATAAACTAATTTTAAAAATCACATACACCAAATTAATTAATTTTATATTTATTTAAAATTATAATTTTTTTCATCCTCACTATTTCCAATTTGGGAATGCCAAATTCCATATTGTTTACAAATAAAATATTTTATAATATTAATACATTAAAATTATTATACATTATTTTTTTATTTAGGGAGAAATATTATGAAGATAACGCCCCAACTTCTACTATTATCAATAATTATCATCGTTTTATCATTTCATGGAATAAATGCTCAATGGATTCAAACAAGCGGACCTAAAGGCGCAGATGTTACCTGTATTGCATTTAACGGAGCTACTATTTTTGCAGGAACCTTTGGCGGCGGTATATACAAGTCTACAGATAACTCCGCTAGCTGGGTTCAAGCGAATAATGGTTTAACAAATAATGTAATTCTCTCTCTTTTTATTAGTAATAATTATATCTATGCTGCCACAAATGCCGGCGTCTTTAAATCAACCGATAACGGCTCAAGCTGGTCTTCCTTAAATCCCGGTATATTTGATTTCACTGTTCGTAATTTAGCTCTAATGGGATCACGTAGCTATGCGGGATGTGACTTTGGCAATATGTTTACTTCAACTAACTACGGATCAACCTGGACTCAAGTCGGATTCAAATTCGGCGGATCAAATATTTTTGCTTTTGCAGTTAACGATACAGCAATATTTGCCGGAACTCTTGGAAGTGGAATTTTTCGATCTACTGCGAACGATACGAACTGGACTTCTGTTAATTCAGGATTAAACAGTCTGAACATTATTTCGATGTGCGCAGATAATGGAAATATTTATGCCGGTACCTCCGGAGGTGTCTTTGTCTCAACAGACAACGGAGGAACCTGGAGTGATAGAAGTAATAACTTAACGAATATTGCTGTTATTACATTTTCCGTAAAAGATTCAACCGTCTATGCAGGAACAAGCGGAGGAGGGATTTATGTGACATCGGATAACGGATTGCATTGGACCCCAATTAATAATGGCTTGTCAAACCTTTATGTATATTCCATTGCTTCCGACAGTTCTGAAATTTTAGCCGGGACAAATAGCGGCGTTTTCCTTTCAACTAATGGAGGAGCAAATTGGAATTTTGCTAATAATGGTCTTGGCTATTATCTTGCTGTTGGAGCTATGTGTATTAAAGGAAATAGTCTCTTTGCAGGTACAGGCGCTTGCGGAATGTTCAAAACATCTAATAATGGTGGGACTTGGGCGCAAATAAATTCAGGGCTTTGGGACTTTTGGGTTAATGCGTTGGCTGTGGATGGGACATATATTTTTGCCGGAACCGGCTCAAGCGGCGGAGTTTTTATTTCTTCTGATGATGGTGCAAATTGGCAATTTAATAGTTATACTAACAAACCTATTTCTACTAGAGCGTTTGCTATTAATCATAAAAATGCATCGGAGACTGATTACTTCGTTGGTTGCGATGCTGGTGTTTATTTAACTTCTGATTTTGGTAAAAGTTGGACACAGGTTAATAATGGTTTAACAGATACCGTTGTTGGTTCGTTGGCAATTATCCCGAATGCTATAGATACAGTTATTTTTGCTGGTACCCAATCTAAAGGTGTCTTTCGATCTTCTGACAATGGAACAACCTGGACTGCAGCGAATAATGGGTTAACAAATCCAAATATTACGACACTTGAAGTCGACGGAATGAATATTTTTGCTGGAACCACTAACAGTATTTTCCGATCTACCGATAAAGGGATAACTTGGACGGCACTTAATTCCGGTTTGCAAATTAACGCAGTAATTTCTTTTGCAGTGTACGGCGCTGACCTGTTTGCTGGTACCTACAATAACGGGATCTTCTTATCTACAGACAACGGTACAAGTTGGTCTTCGGTTGACTCAGGGTTCTCAAATCTTCCAGTCCAATCATTATCTGTTTCAGGTTCTTATCTTTTTGCAGGTATTATCGGCGGAGGTGTTTGGATGCGTCCTTTAACAGAAATGATAACAGGTGTTAACGATACAAAAAATAATTTACCTCTAAATATTTCGCTATACCAAAACTACCCAAACCCATTTAATCCGACAACAACAATAAATTATGAAATCCCCAAGTCCGGACTTGTAACAATAAAAGTATTTGATGAACTCGGAAGGGAAGTAGCAACCTTAGTGAATGAAGAAAAACCTGTCGGGCGTTATTCTGTCAATTTTAATGGTTCAAATTTAACAAGCGGCGTATATTACTATCGACTGCAAGCCGGTAATTTTACTCAAACTAAAAAACTAATTTTATTAAAGTAGAACTGGCAAGCACGAATACTCGAAATTAACTAATATAAAAATTATATTCTTAAATTCATTCGCTGAAAAGTCCACCGGGAATAATTTTGATAACATTTATTTTCTTTTATTGTCCTGCAGTTTACTTGGAAGATAAATTTACCTATTTGGAAGATTGATTTTCTATAATGTATATTATATGAAAGACTTTTTAATTTATTGATTATTCCCCGGAGGATTCAATGAAATTCCGTTACTTGCTATTTTATTTAATAATCTCATTTCTCCCTTTTCTACTTATTGCAAAAACAACAAACCATTTTTCACCGGAACAAAAATCATGGCTTGCTAAAGCTTACAAGTATGAAAAAAACGGTTGGACTTTTGTCCACATTGAAGGAACCCCTGAGGAAAGGGGATTTCAGCATGGCTACCTTTTAGAGAAAGAAATTAAAAAATCTATACATACATTAAGCGCGGGATGGAAATATCAAACGGGAATAAATTGGTCTTGGCTTGTTAATAAAGCTGGTGAGATCCTTACTCCAAAAGTCGATTCGGAAAATATTGAGGAAATTAAAGGGATTGATGAAGGTATGGAAGCGGCGGGCGATACTATTAGTCTTAATGAATTAGTTGCTTACAATGGTTATATTGAATTAATGTCTTATTGGTTCCCATCTGTAAAAGATTCACTGAAGATAAATTCTCCTGATCCTAAAAAAGAATCATGCAGCTCGTTCATTGCAACGGGAAGCATGACCAAAGACGGCGGAATTGTACTTGGTCATAATACAATGGACGATTATTGGCATCCGCCATGTAATATTATTTTAGATATTGTTCCTGAACATGGCCACCATATTATGATGCAAGCTAACGCCGGCTTTATTCATAGCGGTACGGATTTCTTTATAACTGATGCCGGGCTCGTCGGATCTGAAACTACAATCGGCGGCTTTTATCCGTTTGATGCTAACGGCATTCCGGAATTTTCAAGAATGCGGCACGCAACTCAATATGCAAATTCAATTGATGAGTGGTGCGATATGATGAAAAAGGGAAATAACGGCGGCTATGCAAATGCATGGCTGCTCGGAGATATTAAAACTAACGAAATTGCCCGGCTTGAACTTGGTCTAAAATATGTCGGCTTTGAAAAAAAGAAAGATGGATACTTATTCGGATCTAATGTTGCAGAAGATCTAAATATTTTGCGCTTTGAAACTAAAAGCAGTGAAACGAATATTAAGCTTTCCTCTGTTGCCAGACGTGTCCGCTGGAATCAACTGATGAAAAAATATGCCGGTAAAATTGATGTTAATCTTGCTGAAAAATTGGAAGCCGATCATTATGATACGTATTTAAATAAAGAAAAGCCAAGCTCCAGAACATTATGTGCCCATTGGGACCTCGATCCGCAATATTCCGGTCTTGATAAACCCTATGATCCTTCCGGAACTCTTGACGGGAAAGTTGTTGATTCTAAAATGGCGAAACAAATGTCCTTTGCTGCTCGCTGGGGAGCTGCCTGCGGTACAGCTTTTAATGCAAAAAAATTTCTGAATGAACATCCTCAGTATGATTGGATGAAAGGTCTATTATTTGATCGCCCATCGGAACCTTGGACTATTTTTAAAGCTGAAAAAAATATCAAATAAATGGAAGATAAATTAAGACATTAAAATAGTTATGTCCCTAAAGTTTGGCTGACTGCAATTAAAATTGCATCAATTGTACCAATGAAATATTGGCAAAGTTATTCATAACACAAATTATTATGAATATTTATTTAGTCTTAATTTGCATTATTGCTTAGTATTAGTATTTTTAATAGCTTAAAAGTACTTTAATTAATATCTGAAGGAAAACGAATGGTTACGAAAACTGAATTATCAAAATTGTTAAAACGTGAGTTCGCAACTACTCTTAAAGTAATGCGCGCCTTTCCCGAGAATAAGTTAGACTTTACTCCGCATGAAAGATCATCAAATGTAAGAAAACTTTTGTCAACTTGCATTTTCGAAATGTTTTTAATGAAATCTTTAGTTTTTGGTGAACACATTGATAACTCAATTTATAAAACTTATTCTCCTGATAGTGTAAAAATATTAGTTGAAGATTTTGAAAAAGAAACTTCTGACATAGTTTCAAAATTAGAAGCGCTGCCCGAGTCCGAATTGAATAAAGAAATTAATTTCGCAGGCAGGAAAATTATTGCGGATGAATTTATGATGATGATGCTGTTTGATCAAATTCACCATCGCGGACAAATGTCTGTCTATATTCGTCTTGCAGGCGGGAAAGTACCTTCAATCTATGGACCTTCTGCTGATGATCCGGGAGAAAATACTTAATTGTTCCTGAATTTTTAAGTAATGTTATTAATAGAAAGGAAACTAATATGAAAATAAAATTATTATTTCTTTTATTTTCATTACTTATTTTTATAATAGGATGTGCTCAAGAACTTAACTTTTCCGGTCGATGGCAGGGGAAAATGATCCAGCAAAATGGACCCAGAGGCGAAGATGGCTATACAATGTATTTTAACCTGCGACAGAAGGATTCTATTGTTATAGGCACATCAAGAATCAAAATACCTGACAGCCCTTTTTTTGCCGATATGAAAGTAAAAGGAACTATAAAAAATGATACTCTATTTTTTAAAGAATTAGATATTATAAGCCAAAATGCTCGCCCAGGGTATTTTTGGTGCATAAAAAAGGGTTCTTTGGAAATTAATTCTGCCACTAAGATTCTTGAAGGAAAGTGGTCTTCAAGCGACTGTATGCCCGGAATTATTTATATGGTTAAGATAGATTAAAAATTAATTTATGCGGCTGAAATCAAATGCTTTATGGGGAAATTAGAATTTAATTTCTTAATAAAATCAGCTTTTATCATACTAATCATATTATTTTAAAGAATTTATTATTATTTTTTACAAATCATTATAAATGGAGATTCTAATGAGCATTAATTTATCCCGCTTAGAAATAAAATTAAAATTTATATTAATCTTTTCCTTATTTATATGTTTCGCCCTAATGGCAAACCAAAAATCTTTGAATAGCAAAAAAAATCATAAATCGATTAAAAAAATTACTGCGGCGGTTGAATACCTTACTGCTAAAGACTCAAAAGATAGAATTACAAAACAAGGTACTCTTTCCTTTGAACCTTTTGAACAGCCCGAAGAAAGCTTTCCAACTATAATCCTTGATAGGACTAAAAAATTCCAATCTATTATTGGCATTGGCGGAGCTTTAACCGATGCCTCTGCAGAAACGTTTTATAAATTACCATTAAATAAACAAAATGAAATCATATCCGCCCTTTTTAGTAAAGATAGCGGCAATGGCTTTTCGCTTGGCAGGACAAATATCAATAGCTGCGATTTCTCTAGTTCAAGTTACACCTATGATGAGACAGCAGGGGACACTTCTCTGAAAGATTTTTCAATCGCCCATGATATGGCATACAAAATCCCTTTTATCAAAGCTGCTATCAAAGAAGCAGATAATGATTTTACTTTGTTCGCATCTCCATGGAGCCCTCCAGCCTGGATGAAAACTAATAATGATATGCTTCATGGTGGAAAATTAAAACCTGAATATTATAAAACCTGGGCTGATTATCTGGCAAAGTTTATTAAAACATACCATAAAATCGGATTGTCAATTTGGGGTATGACAGTCCAAAATGAACCTATGGCTGTGCAAAGATGGGAATCTTGTATTTATACTGCCGATGAAGAAAGAGATTTTGTCAAAAACTATCTCGGACCAGTACTTCATAAATCAGGGCTGTCAAATCTGAAATTAATGATTTGGGACCACAACCGAGGAATTATGTATCAACGCGCAGCAACAGTTTACGAAGACCCAGAAGCTGTTAAATATGTCTGGGGAACTGGATTCCATTGGTATGTCGGAGATCATTTTGATAATGTCAGACTAGTCCACGATGCCTTTCCTAATAAACATCTGTTATTTACCGAAGGATCTGAATCTAACTTTTATGCTGATAGTGTTAAGGAATGGAAATGGGGAGAAATATACGGGAAATCTATGATTATGGATCTGAATAATTGGGCTGAGGGCTGGACAGCTTGGAATGTTATCCTCGATCAAACAGGCGGTCCTAATCATACTGATAATTTTTGTATGGCTCCTATTATTTGTAATACAAAAACTGGAGAGTTGACCTATATGAGCTCCTTCTACTATCTGGGCCATTTTTCTAAATTTATTCGCCCCGGCGCCAGGCGTATTGTCTGTTCGTCTAATTCCGACGATCTGATGGCAACAGCTTTTGAAAATACTGATGGTAAAATTGCAGTAGTGATCATGAATAATACAGATAAATCATTGGATTTTAATACCTGGATTGAACAAAGTGCTGTAAAGACAAAAAGCCCGGCTCATTCTATAATAACATTGGTTTTGTTTTGATTTATGAATCCGAAATAGAAAAAATTTATCTAATTAACTGAATGTCATAAAAGGAAATTAATGAATTATACCGCTTTAATTTTGTTTTCTATTGCAACTTTTATCTCCACTCTGTCCGGGGGATTATTCTCTATGAAATTCAGAGATAAAATACACCTGATTATGGCCTTTACCGCCGGTGTATTAATTGGTGTTTTCAGTTTTGATATCCTTCCAGAAATCATTACCCAAGTAAAAGAAAAAAATCTTAATCCTACTCCTATAATGATGGCATTTGCCGCCGGATTTATTATTCTGCATATTCTTGAGAAATCTATTCTAATCCATCATGCGCACGAAGATGAATATGCAAATCATAAACACCCACAAGTAGGAATGCTTTCTGCAATCGCTTTAATTGGTCATAGCTTTATTGACGGAATTGGTATTGGCATGGGCTTTCAATTGGGAACTGCAGTAGGGATTTTAGTAGGTTTAGCAATTATCTCGCATGATTTCACAGATGGAATGAATACTGTCTCTTTAATGCTTATGCATAAAAATTCAACTAAGAAAACTAAAATCTTTCTGTTAGGCGATGCAATCGCCCCCGTCTTTGGAGCGGTTTTTACTTTAATTATTCACATACCTAACTTCTTATTAGCCCTTTATCTGGGATTTTTTGGAGGATTTTTAGTCTATATTGGCGCAAGTGATATTCTTCCCGAAGCACATAGCGACCGCAGTTCATTCAAATTAATTGGACTTACGATTTTAGGAATGCTGCTTACTTTTCTAATAAGCATAGTAATTTAATTATTATCATTACTTTATTTCATACTCGCAATATCACGTATCCTTCGCCTTAACTTTCCTTAATTAAATAAAATTAATTTTATATTCAATAGTTCTCTAAATATTGAACTTAACTATTTCAAATTTTAACTTTACACTTTAATTTTATAAATTTAACTATCTAATAGGTAATTCTTGATTGCTCATTTGAAAAATGTTTCCTGGAAACGAGATTCATCTTATATCCTTAAAAATATTAACTGGACTATTCAACCCGGTGAACATTGGTCAATTGTCGGTCTTAACGGCTCAGGTAAAACATCTTTATTGAAAATCATAAGTGCTTATCTGCTTCCGTCTGAAGGCGATGTGACTGTCCTCGGGGAAAAATTTGGTTCATCGGATCTCCGGGAATTGAGAAAATCAATCGGATGGGTCAGCTCTTCTTTATTAGAAAATTTTTATTCATGTGAATCTGTCAATGATATAATCATTAGCGGTAAATTCGCTAGTATTGGACTTTATGATAAAGCAGAAAAATCTGATTATGATAGAGCTGAAGATTTATTAGATAAATTTGGATCATCTAATCTAAATAATAGAATTTATTATTCTTTATCCCAGGGTGAAAAACAAAAGATATTACTTGCTCGTGCTTTAATGGGTTCTCCGAAATTGCTGATTTTAGACGAGCCTTGTACTGGTCTTGATATCTTTGCAAGAGAAAGCTTTTTAGCTTTAATTGAATTAATCAGCATCGCGCAAAACGCACCTACTCTTTTATATGTGTCTCATCACTTAGAAGAAATATTGTCAGTTTTTAATCATACAATGTTATTAAAACAAGGCAGTATCCACTCATCCGGCAAAACCGAAGATGTCCTTTCCGGACATAATTTATCCGATTTTTATGAACGTCAAATTAAATTAGAATGGCTTAATAAACGACCAAGGATTTTAATTAATTATTAATTATTTAGACAATATTGATATCTTATTCCCGTAAAAGAAGGGAACTCTTATTCGTTTATTATTATATTTCAAATACCCGTTAATGGGTTAACTTTATCAAAAAATCAAGAGGTATAAAATGAAAATGATAGTCGCAATTATACGACCACATAAACTTGACGATGTTCACCATGATCTGCAGGAAGCAGGATTCAGAGGTATTACCGTTACCGAGGTAAAAGGATATGGTAGACAAAAAGGACATAGGGAAATTTATAGAGGTACCGAATATAAAATTGAATTTGTCCCAAAAATTAAAATTGAATTGGTCTGCCCTGACAACCTGACTGAAAAAGCGATATCCATAATTTTGTCTGCTTCGAAAACCGGGGAAGTAGGAGACGGCAAAATATTTATTCTTTCTGTCGAAGAAACTATCCGAGTAAGAACGGAAGAAACCGGAGAAGATGCTCTTTAATTTATAATTAATTATTAACTTTTAATCGGAGAATAAACGATGAAGATTTTTAGGGTAATCCTATTATTACTAATCTTAACCGCAGGAATGAGCACTGTTTTTGCCGCTAATTCTGCTGTTGTAAATACTGTAGATAAAGGAGATACTGCCTGGCTTTTAATCTCTACTGCATTAGTGATGCTGATGACTCCTGGTCTCGCACTGTTCTATGGCGGTATGGTTAGGCGAAAAAATGTACTAGGCACTATTATGCAAAGTTTTATTGCACTCGGTGTTGTTTCTATTCAATGGGTGCTAATTGGATATAGTCTTGCCTTCGGTCCGGATGTCGGTCACTTTATTGGAAGCTTAAGCTGGGCTGGACTAAATAGTGTCGGACTTACTCCTGACCCCGATTACGCTGCAACTGTTCCGCATCAGGCCTTTATGATGTTCCAAATGATGTTTGCAGTTATTACTCCGGCTCTTATTTCCGGTGCATTTGCCGAGAGGTTTAAGTTTAAAACGTACCTAATGTTTGTACTTTTATGGTCTACTTTTGTATATGCTCCGATTGCTCATTGGGTTTGGGGCACTGGCGGATGGATTAGAAACATGGGCGCTCTGGATTTTGCCGGCGGTCTTGTCGTTCATATTAGCTCAGGAACTGCGGCTCTCGTTGCTGCAATAATGGTGGGCAAACGAAAAGTTCATCATGACGAAATTACTAAACCGAATAATTTGACGATGACTCTTACCGGTGCTGCTTTATTATGGTTCGGATGGTTCGGTTTTAATGCCGGAAGCGCTTTATCGTCCGGCTCGCTTGCTACTTCAGCTTTTGTAGCTACTCATATCGCAGCGGCAGCTGCCACTATGTCATGGTTGATTACTGAATGGATTCATAGGGGACAGCCGACCGTTCTTGGGGCTGCTTCCGGTGCTGTTGCCGGTTTGGTGGCTATTACGCCTGCATCCGGTTTTGTTGGGCCTCTTGCAGCTCTTATTATCGGTTTAGCTGTGGGTATCCTTTGTTATTATGCCGTCGGTTTTAAAAATAAACTTGGATATGATGATTCACTTGATGCTGTCGGAGTTCATGGCGTTGGCGGTACTTTTGGCGCATTAATGGTGGGTCTATTTGCTTCAAAAGCTATCAATCCTGCCGGTGCTAATGGCTTATTCTATGGTAATTTAAACCTTCTTGGTGTCCAGGCTGTAAGTGTCCTAGCCGCCATTGCTTACTCGTTTACGGTCTCCTGGATTATTCTAAAAGTTTTAGATAAAACTATGGGTATCAGAGTAAATGGTGAAGATGAACTTGACGGACTTGATATAAGTCAACACGGCGAAAGCGGTTATTCATTCTGAGCATTTATCTATAATTTCTTATAATCTTAGATTTTCCCCGCGAAAGCGGGGAACTATTATTTAGACATTTATTCTGCTACTCATAATTGAAAATACCTGAGCTTTATTCATGATGTCTCATTTTAGCAAAAGGGACTAAGTATCACTATATCCCACATTGTTTGTCTCTGATTAGTTCAAATAATTTTATTATTTTTAAATATGGAAAAAATTCGTGCACCAAGGAATAAAACTCTAACATTATCTGAATCAGAAAAAGAAAAATTTTCTAAAAATTTAATTTCTCTTACTAATAAAACCTCTATTCCTTCGTTAACTAATAAAACAATAAATCAAGATCTACTACTATCTCTTGCTTGCCTTCCTGATTCATTTGTTGACCTTTTATTTATTGACCCTCCATATAATATGAATAAAACATTTAACTCCAATGTATTTAAAGAATTATCAACTAAAGATTACATTGATTGGATAGATTCCTGGCTCTCAAAAATTGTTAGAACATTGAAAAGTACAGCATCTATATATATTTGCGGAGATTATCGTTCTTCAAGCGCTATTCAGCAAGCCGGTGAAAAATATTTTAAGGTACGGAACAGAATTATTTGGGAAAGAGAAAAGGGAAGAGGCTCTACTAAAAATTGGAAGAATAACTCGGAAGATATATGGTATTTTACGGTAAGTGATAGCTTTACATTTAATCTAGATGATGTTAAGTTAAAAAAGAAAGTAATTGCTCCTTATAAAATAAATGGTCAGCCGAAAGACTGGGAAGAATCAAAAATTGGAAACTATAGGTTAACGCATCCTTCTAATATTTGGACTGATTTAACTGTTCCTTTCTGGTCTATGCCCGAAAATACTGATCATCCTACACAAAAACCAGAGAAATTATTAGCTAAGATTATTCTTGCTTCAAGTAATGAAGGCGATTTTGTCTTTGATCCTTTTCTTGGCTCAGGTACAACCTCGGTTGTATCAAAAAAATTAAATAGAATTTACCTCGGTATCGAATTAGATAATGATTTCGCTTGCCTCTCGGAAAAAAGGCTGCTTTTAGCTGATTCGGATAAAACGATCCAGGGTTATAAAGATAAAATTTTCTGGGAAAGAAATTCTCTTTAATCTTTTCTCATTAAACCTATCTCTTAAATGAGAATCCATTCTTCAATTTCTACAATTAATAAGAAAAATTTAAAATGTTTATCTCAAAATGGTTTATTTTTATTAGTCTTAAAAATATTATGTGGAATAAAAATTGACATAAAATATAAGGATAATTTTATAGAAAGGAATAGTATTATGGACGTTGTTTTATTATCAAGAATTCAATTTGCCTTGACTATAGGATTTCATTTCTTATTTCCACCTATTTCTATTGGTTTAGCTTGGATGCTGGTTATTATCGAAAGTATCGGCTATAAAAATAAAGATGAAGTTTATGTCATTTTAGGGAAGTTCTTTAGTAAAATACTTGCTCTTACCTTTGCTGTGGGCGTTGCTACGGGTATCGTAATGGAATTCCAATTCGGAACAAACTGGGCTGGATATTCAAAGTTTGTTGGAGATATTTTTGGTGCTCCTTTGGCTGCCGAAGGCGTATTTGCATTCTTCCTTGAATCCGGATTCCTGGGTCTTTATCTTTTCGGAAGAAATAAGGTATCAAAAAATGTTCATCTATTTTCAATTTATATGGTCGCAATCGGATCAACAATTAGCGCTTTCTGGATTATAGTAGCCGTTTCATGGATGCAAACTCCAGCAGGTTATATTATAGCCAATGGAAAGGCTCAGCTTACCAATTTTTGGGCTGCTGTTTTTAATCCTTCTACTGTTATCAGATTCCTTCATACTGTTGATGCTGCACTAATAACTGGTGCATTTATGGTTGCGGGTATATCATCATATTTAATTCTAAAAGGAAAAGAGTCGGACATAGCAAAAAAATCTATGAAAATAGCTGTTATTTTTGGATTAATTGTTTCACTTCTTGAACTATTCCCATTTGGTCATGAAAGTGGCAGGGAAGTTGCACAAGAACAGCCAGCTAAATTTGCCGCAATTCAAGGTTTATATTCTACACAAACGGGCGCTCCTATGGCTGTATTTGCCGTCCCTGTTATGCCTCCTCCGGAATTAAAAGCTAAAGTTGAAGTTCCGAGACTACTTAGCTGGCTTGCCTTCGGTGATTTTAATGCAAAGGTCTTGGGCATTGACCAATTTAAAAAAGAAGATCTTCCGCCTCTTTTTATAACTTTTGTATCTTATCATAATATGGTCGTTTTAGGCATGCTGTTTATTCTACTGACTTTAGTAGGGACATATTATTTGTGGAAAAAAAAATTGTGGGATAATAAATTCCTGCTTCGAATATTTGTGTGGGCCATTCCTTTCCCGGTGATAGCTTGCGAGTTGGGATGGATTGCCGCTGAAGTCGGAAGACAACCGTGGATAGTATATAATATTATGCGCACTAAAGATGCTGCTTCTGCATCTGTTCCGGCTGGTGATGTGATTTTCTCAATAATTCTTTTTGCGCTTATTTATTTGTTTATTGGTTCTCTTTATCTATATATTTTTGTTAAAGAGGTTAAACATGGCCCTGAAGGAAATTTAGCAAAGGAGGAGTTAAAATAATGGATCTTAATATAACATGGTTTTTATTGGTTGGCGTCTTAATCATGGGCTATGCTATCCTCGATGGATTCGATTTAGGCGTTGGCGTTCTTTCACTTTTTGTAAAAGATGATAAAGAAAAAAGAATTTATATGAATTCTATCGGTCCGGTTTGGGATGGCAATGAAGTATGGCTGCTTACCGGCGGTGGAGCTCTTTTTGCTGCTTTCCCTATCGTCTATGCTACTGTATTTAGCGGATTCTATATCGCATTTATGCTGCTGTTAGCTTCTCTTATTTTTCGCGCTGTTTCTTTTGAGTTCAGAAATAAGGTTGCTTCCGAACAATGGAAAAAATTGTGGGATACTCTTTTCGGCATTGGAAGCTTGCTGCCTTCGATATTATTTGGTGTTGCTTTTGGAAATATTTTACGCGGACTTCCTATCGATAACCAGGGACAATATCTCGGATCTTTTTTAGGGTTATTAAACCCTTATTCAATTATTGTCGGTTTATTAAGTCTTGCTTTATTTGCATTGCATGGAGCAATTTATCTTACCCTAAAAACAGATGAGATAATTAGAAATAAAATTTTATCACTGCTAAATAAAATATGGATTATTTTTACTTTGATTTATGCTGTTGCTTCTTTCTATACTTTTTTTGAAGCTCCCTTTTTATTTAATGAAATTCTAAATAATCTACTATTCTGGATTTCTTTTATTATTATGCTTGGCTCTTTAATCCTTATTCCAGTATTTATCAACAGTAGACAATATTTTAAAGCATTCATTTCATCTTCATTGCTGATTGCAACAATGATTGGTTTAGCGGCTATAAGCTTATTCCCTCGACTTGTCCCTTCAAATTTAAATCTAGATTACAGTTTGACAATTTATAATGCTTCGTCTTCTCAACTTACGTTAAAAACTATGCTGATTATTGCATTAATTGGAATGCCTATAGTTATTGCCTATACAATTTTCATCTATCGTGTTTTCAAGGGAAAGGTTGAACTGAATAAAGAGAGTTATTAATTATATAAATTGTCTTGAGGTGCCTGATTACATGGCACCTCAATTTATATATGAATTATAAATGATATTTCCGTTCTTAACAGTCATAACATTTAAGTTCTTACCCACTGAATAAACAATTTCTGCATAATCTTCTGCATTAAATATAGCGAAATCAGCATCCTTATTAATTTCAAGACTGCCCACTTTTAAATTTCTGTTTAATGCTTTTGCAGGATTAATTGTTACAGCAGATATAATTTCTTCTATTGTCATACCCATTTTTATTGCTGCAATACTCATAATTAAATTTAAGTCAGCAATATTCGAAGAGCCGGGATTAAAATCTGTCGAAATAGCGATTATCGCATTTGATTCAATAAGTTTTCTAGCAGGTGCATATTCACGATTAAGATAAAATGAGGATCCTGGCAGTAGAACGCACACAGTTTCAGAACCTGCCACTCTTAAAATATCTTCTGCTTTAATAGCTTCTAGATGGTCAATGCTTACTGAATTATTCTTTATTGCGGTATTTATCCCTCCAATTGAATTAAACTGATCGGTGTGCAATTTAATATTTAATCCATGTTTTATTGCAGAAGTAAAAATCTCATCAGTTTCATCTGCGGAAAAGGCGGTAATTTCACAAAAACAATCACAAAACTCAGCTAACTTGTTTTTTGCAATGTATGGTATCATTTGCGTTGTAACTGATGAAATATATTCAGCTCTCCGATTTGAATATTCTAAGGGAATTGTATGAGCACCTAAAAAGGTAGGAACGATATCAATTGGGAAAATATTGTTTAATGCTTTAATTACTTCTAAAATTTTAATTTCATTATTAAAATCCAGTCCGTATCCGCTTTTAATTTCTAAGGTGGTTATACCTTGAGAAATAAAATATTCGATTCTCGATTTTGCCTGACTCAATAGCTGATTAATTGATGTCTCCCGAACCGATCTAACCGTATGATTAATACCGCCGCCGCTTTTTGAAATTTCTTCATAACTTTTCCCGTTTAACTTTTCCCTGAATTCATTTGAGCGTGATCCGCTATATACCGAATGTGTGTGGCATTCAATTAATCCGGGAAGAATTATTTTTCCCCCTAAATTAATCTCTTGATAACCTGAAACTTTATGAAGCGATTGATTTGGAATAAAATCTAAAATCTTCCCTTTATCCACTATAATGGAATGTTCAGTCAAAGAATGTATTTCAGACAGCGAATTACCCCGTTTATAATTCTTACCATTGGTATTTACAGTGACAATTTGTCCCGCATTGGTAAAGATTTTTTTCATTATTAAAAGTTATTTGTAAATATTAATCTTACTGCTGATGACTCTTGATTCATCATATCCTAATTGCTTAAATTGAAAACTAAGATTCTTTGCATCTGTCATGTTTGTAAAATCTCCTGCTTGCACTTTATAAAAAGGCGGGTCGAAAATTATATATATATCATTTCTACCGGTTTTTGTGCTAATATCAGTTCTCATACTGTCAGCATCATTAAGGTTATCACTCGTATATGCTAATACCCTATATCCCTCTTCTGTCTTTGCAACAGTTCTTAAAGTTGAAGTATCTGGTTTAGATTTATAATTAAACCAGATTGGATTTTTATTCCTTGCGGAGTCAGTTTTAATTGCTGGTAATTCTATTTTTGTCCTATAATTTGTTAAGTCAAAGTTTTCCGCATACTTTACCCTTAAAGTATCAACTTTCCTAGCCTCGCTTTTTGATGACTCTTCTTGATACCTTGTTGCAATTGAGGTTCCGCAGGATATAAATATGACTGGGAAAAATAGAATAATAGTGAGTTTTTTTAAATATTTAGGCATTTTCATTTTTTATTTATTAATATTTTTTTTTATTCTAATATAATTGAATCTAAAGATTCATGAAAATAAATTAGTTCATCAAATAAATTCAAAAGTCTCTCAAAACTGCAAAATGTTGTTTAAAAAGAATATATTTAGTAAATTTGCCGCAACAAAATAATAAATTACCAAATGTCAGTAAAAAAACTTAAAATCCTGTTCGTAACCTCAGAAGTAGTTCCTTTCATGAAAACCGGTGGTTTGGCTGACGTTTCAGCAGCTTTGCCTCAGATGCTTTCCGAAATGGGACATGAAGTTAGGATTATCGTTCCCAAATACGGTGCAGTTGATACAAGAAAATATAAAATTCATGAGGTTGTTAGACTTAAAGATTTGCATTTGGATATCGGCGGAAAGGATGTAGTTTATTCTTTACAATCTTGTTTTTTGCCGGGTCAAAAAATTCGTGTGCAAATTTATTTCTTGGATAATCAGGAATATTTTGGAAGCCGGAATAGTCTCTATGTGGATCCAATTAATGGTAATGATTACCCTGATAATGATGAAAGATTTATACTTTTAGCCCGAGCGGTATTTGAACTAATATCCAAACTCGGCTGGATTCCTGATATAATCCATTCCAATGATTGGCAAGGTGGTTTGGTTCCTGCCTATCTTAAAACAATTTTTAAAGATAATCCGCTTTTTACCGCTTTCAAGACTTTATTTACAATACATAATTTAGCTTATCAAGGAGAATTCCCGAAATCCTCTTTCCATAAAACTGGCCTGCCTGAAGAATTAAATTCAGAAAAAGGTCTGGAAATTTATGGTAAAATAAATTTTATGAAATCAGGTCTATTATACTCCGATGTAATTAATACGGTAAGTGAAACATATTCAAATGAAATAAGAACTGATGATGAATTGGGCGCCGGTTTGAAAAATGTCCTGGCTAAAAGAAAAAATGATTTGTACGGAATAATTAATGGTATTGATCCAAAAGTTTGGAATCCCGAAAAAGATAAGTTCTTAATTAAAAAATATTCCGCTAAATCACTGGAACTCAAAGAAGAAAATAAAATAGAACTCACAAGAAAGTTTGGATTCCAATACGATGAAAAGATACCTGTTTTCGGCATGATATCAAGATTATATGCCGCAAAAGGATATGATTTGCTGTCAGAAGCATTCCCTGAACTTATGAAATTGAATCTTCAGTTAATTTTGTTAGGAACAGGGGATAAAAAATTTCATAATTTCTTTGACAAAATGAGCAAAAAATATCCTTCAAAATTCGCTTGCTATATTGGTTTCAATGATGAACTGGCTCATTTAATCGAAGGCGGTTCGGATGTTTTCCTTATGCCCTCAAGATATGAACCATGCGGGCTTAACCAAATGTATAGCCTTGCTTATGGAACCGTCCCTCTTGTTAGAGAAACTGGCGGCTTGGCTGATACGGTTATTAAATATAATGAAAAAACAGAAGAGGGGAATGGTCTGGTATTTAAGCAATATGAAGCTGATGCCTTTCTAAAAGAAGTTAAAAGAGCTCTAAAGCTTTTTGAAGATAAAAAAGTTTGGCTTAAGATAATGCGCAACGGTATGAAGAGTGACTTTACATGGAATGCTTCAGCCAAAAAATATATTGATTTATACAGAAAAATGCTGAACCACGAATAGATGCTGAATGCCGCTGTCTTTTTAGATCGAGATGGAACCATTAATGAGGATCCCGGTTATCTGGGCAACCCGAATGAAGTTAAATTATATCCGGGAATTGGCGAGGCACTAGCATTTTTAAAAAATATCCTTAATCTAAAGCTAATTGTAATTTCTAATCAATCCGGAATAGCTAGAGGTATTCTAACTAAGGAAATGGTTAATTCTGTTAATGACAAGATAAATGAATTGCTTTCTGAATTTAACGTGAAAATTGATGCATTCTATTATTGTCCAGCCCATCCTGATTTCAGCAGTGAATCTGAATGCTCCTGCAGAAAACCTTCTGCTGAGATGGTATTCAAAGCAGCTGAAAAATTTAATTTAGATTTGAGTAAATCCTACTTCGTTGGCGATATGATAACTGATATTCAGTGCGGAATTAATGCTGGTTTAAAAACTATCCTTGTAAAAACCGGTTTTGGTGCAGAAAGTTTTTCTATCTTGAAAAAACAAAATATATTTGCGACTTTTGTAGCCGAAAATATACAAGAAGTTTCTACCTTTATTCATAAAGATTTTATCGGAGATAAATAATTGTTCAAACAAAAAGCTCTTTTTATTATTGTAGGGGTGTTCTCGGTATTTTTTTTCTCTTGCAGTCAAAATCCTACTGCAATCGGATCCGATCTTCTAAACGGAGATTTCCAAAGTGTTAAAACTTTAGATTCCGTTACTGATTCCTTAAAACAAACCTCTTCATACTTTAAACAAAGTATTCCCTTATCAATTTCTTCTTATTTGTTTTTGGGCAAAAAAAATAATGTTCAAGGTTCAATACTTATAAAATTCTTGATTACTTTGCCAGATTCGATCAACCAAGCGCTTAAAGCAAATACTGCTCAAGTGATAAGCTCTTTAGTCACATTCCCTAGCGGATATTTTTATGGTGACAGTACTGCCAATCTTGATTTTAATGTTTATCAAATTAATAATTCATGGACAGTTGCTAACTATACCGCAGATAATTTGTCATCTTTGAATTATACTCCCACGGACTTAAGCTCTAATAGAAATGTTACTGATTCTTTAACCACATTTAAACTTTCAAATACTCTTACGACTCAGTGGGCAATTGCAGCAGCAGATTCAGTTGATTCAACTATTTATGGGATTTATTTATTACCTACATCAAACTCTCAGAAAATTATCGGTTTTTCCAATTCGACTTCAAATACTCCGCAGATAAATCTGCAAATGGTAATCCAAAAAACCGGCGCTTATATTGATACCGTAACTTTATATCCAGCACAGGATGTAAGTGTTATCAGCGGAAGTCTTCCAAAAGTCAATTCTGAGGATATAGTCGTACAGGCAGGTCTAGAAGTAAATTCAAAATTATGGTTTGATCTTTCAAAAATTCCATCTAATGCAGTAATTAATCATGCTGATTTAATACTGACACCAGATTCTTCTAATCAATTATTTGGAAATACGTTTTACAATACTTTGGTCGCTTCTATGCTAAAAGACAGTGCTTCTGCACTTATTGATTCATCTTCTACTAATTATTACGGACAACTTCTTCCGTTAAGCAGCGGTCAATATTTCGGAAATATTGCAGCTATTGTTCAACATTGGGTCTCTACTAATTCTAATCAAGGTTTAATACTTGAAGCAGACGGAAATTTGTTAGGATTAGAGCTATATGCATTAAAAGGAAGTAATGCAGCTAACTTTCAGTCTCGTCCTCATTTAAGAATAACCTATTCATTAAGAAAGTAAATATGACCAAATACATAAAAATAATTATTTCGGTAATTTTTCTGTTTTCAATAAATATATTTTCTCAGAATAATTCAATTTATTCAAAATTGGGAATTGGTGATATGGTTTATTCATATTCTGCAAGAGGCTTAGGAATGGGGCAATTAGGCAATGCAGATGCTGTCCCCGATTTTGTTAATACTTTAAATCCAGCTTCATGGATGAGGATAAATAAAACACGCTTTGAAATCGGAGTTGATTATACTGGTCTTATGCAAAGTAGTAATTCTCAAAATGCCTACTCCGGCAAAGCTGAGTTCAGGGGCTTTACTTTGGCTTTTCCAGTTAGCAGTTCCTATGGAATTGGTATAGCTATGGGTCTAGTTCCTTATTCTAGGGTAAGCTATAACGTTACTTCT
>JAJXTM010000086.1 GCA_021783875.1 Bacteroidota bacterium | reverse complement strand
ATAAACACAAACAAAAAGTACATAAATGTTCTTTAAAAGTCAAAAAGAAAACAAGAATTAAGAATCCGCCCAATGGTCGGATAAGATTTTGATAGTAAAGCAAAATAATATCAAATAATATCAAGAAAGGGTAAAATCATTATGGCTAGACCGGTAACAAACACAATCGCATACTTCTCACATGATACAGACATGAGTGAGGACGATAAAATCGAAAAACTTGAGTACAAATTTGGACTCGAGGGATATGCAATCTATAACAAAATTCTTGAGAAGGTTTATAGAAATCACGGAAGTTTTAATATAAAGAGCGATGAAGACTATAAACTATACTCAAAGAAATGGGAATTATTAGCTGAAAAACTTAAGGAAATCATTAAATACATGCGCGAATTAAATTTATTTCCTGCTGAAAGTTTCGTTTCCAACGGAGTCAAGAAAAGAATGAAGAAAATTAAGGACGAAAAAGACCGCAAGCGTAACTACTATAAAAAGAAAGAAGTTGCAAAGAGAATTTTAGACGTCCAAAATACAGCTAATACACCGCTAAAAGACGTCAATCAGACGGATTATTCCGAACAAAGTAAATTAAAGGAAATAAAATCAAATCAAACTAAATCAAATCAAACAAAATCAAATCAAACTAAATCAAATCAAATCAAATCAAAGGAAACAAAATCAAATGAAATAAAAGAAAAAGAAAATAATATTAATATTAATAATATTAATAATATTAATCCCACCTCCGGCAAGCCGGAGCGAGATTTTATCGATAATCTTTTAAATTTATTTCTGGTTGAATTTAAAACAGCACGAAACGAAGATTACGTTTTAGTCTCACGAGAAAAGGAACGAAGCGCAATAAGCAAACTGCTTGTGCATTACAAAAACCAGAACCCTGATAAAAACACCGAAGAAACATTAAACGACTTCGAGAACATATTCAGGCAGTCCTTTACGGTGAACGATAAGTTTTTGCAAGAGAACATATCGCCGTCAATGATTCTAACAAAACTAAATTTCATAAAAACAAAACTAAAAGGGGAGAACTATGTCAGAAATAATAAAACAACCGGAACAACAACAAGCGAAATGCTCGGAGCAGTCGCAAAAGCTCTTAACCTCATTAAGCAGCCCGCTGATAACTGAATTGAGCTATCTTGGCTCATATTGAATTATAAAAACATAAAACAAAGTAGTATATTCTAAAGTAAAAAAATTAACACTAAATTAATTTTACCTGATTTAATAAAAACTTAATTTTATAATTATATTTTTTATTCACATATTTTTAAACAAGCGAGATTTTTATGTTCTGGATCAGCAAAACAATTCATTACTTAAGCCGCTTTAAGCGCAGAACAATTTTATTCTTTGCCGTTTTAGGTCCGGGTGTTATTACAATGGTCGCCGATAATGATGCAGGGGGGATAACAACATACACGGTAACAGGGGCTAAATTTGGCTTACATCTTCTTTGGTTTCTTATTCTGCTCGGTCCGGTTGCTTATTATGTTCAGGAAATGACTGTACGTCTTGGAGCAGTAACTAAACGCGGGCATGCCGAAGCAATATTTTCGGCATTCGGGCGCTTCTGGGGATGGTTTTCTTTATCTGATCTGGTTATGACTGACTGGCTTACGATGATTACAGAATTTATTGGAATGACCGCTGCTCTGAGCATTTTTCACTTTCCTCCTTTGCTGACTGTTGTAATCTGCTGGTTAATTATGGGGATGATGATTATGTCCGGAAGATATTGGACCTGGGAGAAAATTGCTTTGCTATTCTGCGCTATAAATTTAATTTATATCCCTGCTGCTTTTATGGTACATCCTTCTATAAGGGACATAGCATATAACAGTTTCGTTCCGCATTTTCCGCCGGGAGGATTTACGAACGACTTATTTTTTCTCCTGATGGCTAACATCGGAACTACAATTGCACCCTGGATGCTCTTTTTTCAACAAAGTTCCGTTGTTGATAAAGGCTTGAATGAAAAGGAAATTAAGTATGGAAAAGCTGATACTGCCTTTGGGGCTGTTCTTACGGTTGTGGTAGCGATGGTACTTATTATTGTTAGCAGTAAATTACTTTATGGGCTGCCGATAGAAGATGCCGCCGCCGCTGCCAGACAAATAATGCCGACAAGCAGCATTATTGGTACTTTATTCGCGATCGGGCTTTTTGATGCCGGCTTGTTGGGAGCTATTTGTATTTCTCTTGCTAGTTCCTGGGCGTTCGGCGAGGTATTTGGCTGGGCACATTCCCTAAATCAAAAAGTAAGAGAAGCTCCCTGGTTTTATGCTTATTATTTCTTCGACTTGTTACTTGCCGGTACAGTGGTATTAATTCCCGGCGCTCCGCTGGTGCTGATTACACTCTTTGTTCAAGTTATTGCAACAACTCTTTTACCGGCAGCCCTGGTATTTTTAATACTGCTGCTTAACGACAAAAAAACCATGGGAGAATACATTAACACGACATGGGAAAACATCGCAAACATAAGTATCGTCATTATAATTGTTGTTCTCTCAACCATGTACGGAATTAGTACATTGTTCCCAAATTTTTTCAACATTCATTGAATAGAGGTTCATTATGAGATTATTTAGCAATATCGTTCAAAACATCCGCGAGATCAACCGCAGGTATGAAAAGCCCCAAATTGAAATGACCCCATTTGTTAAGCTGTGCCTTTTGGTCCTGCGGGTATACCTTCTGGGATTAGTCGGCTTATTGATTTTTAAGTTCATTACAACATGGAAAGGTTAACAGTGAAACCGGATTTATTGAATTTGCAATTTTTATTTAAATATTTTTTAAAGACAGGAAGAATTCATATTCGAAGTTACAAATCCGGGTGCTATTTACAATTATTTTTAGAGGCGATCATTTTCAATCAGTCTAATAATTTTATATTCTGACTTTTACAAGTAGAAATGGAGTGCTATTATGGCAACTATAAATAACAGAACTATCAATTTGCAGGAACTTCCTGCCGGTACAAAAGAATTCAGATTCCTTAACTTTCTTGAGCTGATAAAACTTCCTGTATGTGCCGGAAAGATAAAAGATAAAATCGGAAAGGTTAGCGACATTATTTTTAAATTGAGTGAACCCTTCCCGGAAGCAGTTGGAATTTATATCGGGCACGGTTGGAGCAAACCTTCTGAATTTATTCCGTGGGATAAGGTAATCAAAATTGCCGATGACGCAATATTTGTACACCCTTTTGAAACCGGTGAACATTATCCGCCATTTGTCGACCAACCGGGTTGGTTGATGGTTAATGACCACTTGATTGGAAGAACAATTCTAGATATGGACGGTAGAAGAACTGAGGTTGTGAATGATGTTCATCTTTTGGAGACCAAAGAAAAAATGTTTATCATTCATGTTGATATTTCATTTAACGGATTTTTAAGAAAATGGGGTTTGGGAAGATTGAAACTTATTAAAGATCAATTAATCCCTTGGAAATATGTTCAACCCCTTTCATTAGAAGATATCGGTAATAAAGATAATGTTACGCTTTCTATTACAAGAAACCAGATTAAAGAATTACCCGCCGAAGATCTGGCAGATGCATTGGAAGAATTATCCGGTAATGAGCAGCAGGCAGTATTTTCTGTGCTGAATTCAGAAACAGCTGCGGAAACTCTTATTGAAGCCGAACCAAGAGCAAAAAGACAAATTATCTCGAACCTTAGAAAGGAAAGAGCACAAACTATTTTGTCTGAAATGACCATCCCACAGTTAATTAATTTATTTTCCGTTTTGCCGAATGACGATGTGAATGAATTAATGGAATTACTAACAAAACAAGAAGCAGAAACTATTAAAAGAATTTTATCCGAAAAAGAATCTGCTGCTTACATGCTTATGACTAAAAACTATCTTGCAATAGATAAAAATAAAAAGGTGGGGGAAGTTTTAAATTCGCTAAAGTCTTCCGAATTGGATAGGAGCTGCTTGAGCTATATTTATATCATAAACTCGGAAGACGGCACTTTACTCGGTGTAATTGATCTAAGGGAACTTGTAGTTGCCCCAGACAATAAAATGCTGTCTGAAATTATGATATCTCCTGTTGTTACCGCAGAGGAAGATGCTTTGAAGGATGAGTTGGAAGACCTTTTCGATAAATATCATTATAAAATGATTCCGATTGTTGACCGAAACGATAAATTGTTAGGCGTAGTAATAGATAAAGATATCTTGGCAGAGTAATTCATGAAAATAAAATAATAAAACTTACTAAGTTCAAGTTTATTCAAAGGTCTAGTCAATCTTAATTGATTGTTCATAGTGATTTTAATAGTTTTACTATACTAATAATAATTTAAATGAAATAATCATGAAATATTCCTTTTTATCAGCATTAATCTTGAGCCTTATTTTCATCGGCTGTACCAAAAAATCCGACCAATATTATATGGACCTCGGTAATACAAGTCTAAACCAAAAAGATTATGCCGGTGCGGCATCTGCATTTTCCAGTTTGGTAATTGAATATCCGTCAAGCGAGTTAGCGCCCAATGCTATATTTAAAATGGCAACGATCTATCAGAATCAATTATTAAAAACAGAGGTAGGCAATAATATTCCTTTAACCCGCGAACAATCCTTAAAGAAAGCATCAGACCTTTTCAGAAATGTCTTTGATAAATATCCGCAAAGCCCTAATGCGCCTAAAGCATTATTTCTTTCCGGATTTATTTTATCTAATGATTTAAAAGATTATTCGGATGCAACGGCTGCCTTTAATCTTTTCTTAAAACAATATCCAAATAATGAATTATCTGCTTCCGTAAAGGAAGAATTGAATAATATGGGATTGTCTCCCGAAGAAATATTATTAAATAAAAAGACTGCTCAAAAATAATGGAAACGGTTTCTAATGATTATAGGAAATATTTAGATCCATCAATTATTTCTAAACTAAATTCATTAGAACTGCGTGCAAGATTTGTGGTAGAAGGTTTTATGGTCGGACTTCATAAAAGTCCTTACCATGGCTTTAGCTTAGAATTTACGGAGCATCGTCCATATATGCAGGGTGATTCGATACGGGATATCGATTGGAAAGCCTACGGGAAAACTGATAAATATTTTATTAAACAGTATGAAGAAGAAACCAATCTAAAAAGCTATATTCTGCTTGATACCAGCAAATCTATGAGCTATGCATCCGGAAAAAATATCTCAAAATTAGATTACGGAATTACATTAGCTGCCGGACTTGCATATTTGATGAATAAACAGCAGGATGCGGTTGGGCTTACATTATACTCCGAAGGGATCGATAAATATTTCGCGCCGAAAACCAGCAAGGCATATTTGCAGGAAATGCTGAAAGCTCTGGCTGCAATTTCCCCCGCAAATAAAACTAACACTGCATACTCATTAAATTCAATTGCCGAGAAAATTAAGCGTAAAGGATTAGTCGTTATTATTTCTGATTTTTTTGATGATATCAATTCAATCTTAAAAGCTCTTAAACATTTCCGTTATCAAAAAAATGAGGTAATTGTTTTCCAAATTTTAGATCCATTAGAGAAAAGTTTTGCATTCGGCAGTGATGCAGTTTTTAAGGATTTAGAATCAGAAGAAGAAATGACTACACAGCCATACCAGATTCAAAAAGCATATCACGATGCTTTGGAAATATTTTTGGGGAAAATTAAAACCGAATGCCTTAATACCAAAATAGATTACAACTTAATTGAAACATCTATGCCCTTTGATAAAGCGCTATTTAGTTATATACAGAAAAGAAGCAAACTGTTGTAATTATTTAAGTATTTCTTTTATCTCATTAAAATATTTAAGAGAGTATCCTTCCGCTTTGTCCGGTTCTTTTGCTTCAGTAATAATTCTTATAATTGGTTCTGTATTTGATTTCCTGAAATGGACCCAATGGTCGGCAAAATCAATTTTTAATCCATCATCCGAATTTATTTTCTCGGTTTTATAATTTTCTTTAAGTGTTTCAATTATTTCATCCGGTTTATTATTACCTAACTCAATTTTCTTTTTGGCAATAAAATAAACAGGAAGGGAATTTTTCAAATCCGCTAATGAGCCGCCGAATTCCGATAAATGCTGTAATGTAATGGCTATTCCGACCAGCGCATCTCTTCCATAATGCAATGCGGGATAAATAACTCCTCCGCTTCCTTCACCCCCGATTATTGCATTAACTTCTTTCATTTTCTTAACAACGTTCGCTTCTCCGACTGCAGAACGGAGTACCTTTTGCCCATAGGCAGCGGCAACATCTTCCACAGCTCTCGTTGTTGAAAGATTTACTACGATATTTCCTTTCTCTTTTGATAATATAAACTTTACAGCTTGAGTTATAGTATTCTCTTCACCGAAAGGTTTCCCTTCGTTCGTTATTAAAACTAAGCGGTCGACATCAGGATCGACAACGATTCCCAAATCTGCTTTATTAAGCAAAACCGCTTTCATTGTTTCTGTCAAGTTTTCCGGCAGAGGTTCAGGAAGTCGGGGGAAAATTCCTGTTCGTTCACAATTCATCTCTACTACCTCGCAGCCGAAATTCTTAAGAAGATCCGGAATTACATAAACGCCGGCGCCGTTTACGCAATCTGCCAGTACCTTAAACTTTCTTTTTTTAATTTCTTCTATCTTTATGTGCTTCAACTTTAATACATCATGTACGTGCTTTGAAAGACCTTCTTCATAATTTGAAATTGTACCGATTTTATCCCAGGGCTTATATATTGAATCAGATTTATCCATAATATTGAGCATTGTAATATTTTCTTCAGGCGTCATAAACTGACCTGTACTATTCAATAACTTTAAAGCATTCCATTGATTCGGATTATGACTTGCAGATATTGCAATGCCGCCTTGTGCACCTATAGTTTTTACCGTATATTGAACTGTCGGCGTCGGACAGATACCTATAAGAATTACATCAATTCCTTTGGCAGCAAGCGTACCTGCTACTATTGACTGAACCATTTCTCCTGTTATTCTGGCATCACGACCGACAACTACTTTTCCATGACCAATAAAATCTGCATAAGCCGAAGTGAATTTTACTAATGTTTCAGGGTCAAGTCCGTCTCCGACTATACCTCGTATTCCTGAAATACTAACCATCAATGTTGACATTTTTCATCTCTCATAATTTTGATATATTTATATATAATAATTCTCACAATGACATAGTTTAAAGCGGAACATGAATAAAAAAACTTCATCATTATCAAAAAAGATTTTAAAAATAAACGAATTACTAATCCAAAAATATGGAATACCATACCGTCCTCAAAATTCACCTTCGCCGATTGACATGCTTATTGCTACAATCCTTTCTCAGAATACAAACGATAGGAATTCCTATAAGGCATTTACTAATCTGAAAAATAATTATAATTCCTGGGATGAAATTGCAAAATTGCCGGTTAAAAAAATTGAAAGTGAGATTAAAATAGCCGGACTTGGGAAGCAGAAATCCTTTACTATAAAAAACCTTCTTAATACTTTAATAAAAAAGAATAATGAGATATCATTAAGCTATATAACAGAAAAAAATGATGAAGAAATTATTCATGCCTTAACTGATTTTCCCGGGATTGGGCTAAAAACAGCAAGCTGTGTCTTACTTTTCTCTTTGAAAAGAAACGTCTGCCCGGTTGATACTCACGTTCATAGAACTTCAAATAGAATCGGAATAGCCGAATCAAATACTCCCGATAAAACATACGTCCTAATAAACAATAACTTACCCGAAAATATCGCACATTCTTTTCATACAAATTTAATCCGGCTCGGAAGAGAAATTTGTAAACCGGCTAATCCTTTGTGCGGAAATTGTCCTCTGAATAAAATCTGCAAATTTAAGAACAAGAATTATTCTTCAACTGGCAGGAATATTGAAAAAAACTTTATGCTGCTTGATAATGTCTGAATCCGTATAATTTTATCCTTAAATCTCCTTGACAAAAAACTTACCATTACTTATTATTACCTAGAATATTCTAAAAATTATTATAAAACCGAATGATTAACGAAATTGATATCAAAATACTGAAGATTCTTCAAGAAAATTCACGAATTACGAATGCTGAAATAGCCAGGCAAATAGGAATGGCGCCTTCTGCGGTATTCGAAAGAATTAAAAGGCTTGAAAAAAGAAAAATTATTAAAAAGTATACAACTGAAATTAATCCTGAAGAGGTTGGAAAAGGATTGCTTGCATTTATCGAAGTAAAAGCAAACGGACCAATCGTTGACCAAAGAACAGCAAAAGAAATTGCAAAGATCCCTGAAGTGCAGGAAGTTCATGCCGTAGCGGGTGAGGACTGCTACTTTGTAAAAGTACGAGTAATGAATACGGCAGAACTTACAAAATTATTAAGGACAAAATTTGCTCTTATAAAATCTATTGGGTCTACAAGAACAACTATTGTATTGGAGACAATTAAAGAAACGATGGAAATTAATTTTGAATTATGAATTTTGAATTCTGAATGAAGCGCAATGAAAATTATTTTTAGATTAAATCAAAGAATTAAATTATAAAGGAGTCGAAAATGGCTAAGAAATTAACTAAAAGATCATGGGCAGAGCCTTTTAAGGTTAAAGTGGTTGAACCAATAAAAATGACTACCCGGGAATATAGGGAAAAGGCATCGAAGGAAGCGGGTTATAATACTTTCTTGCTAAAGTCAGAAGATGTTTATATCGACCTCTTAACTGACAGCGGTACAAATGCAATGAGCGATTACCAGTGGGCAGGAATGATGTTAGGCGATGAGGCTTATGCAGGAAGCGCAAACTTTTATCATTTATGGGATAATGTAAAAAAATATTACGGCTATCCCTATTTTGTCCCTACGCATCAGGGTCGAGCCGCCGAGCATTTAGTTTCAAAAATATTAATTAAACCCGGCGACTATGTTGCAGGCAATATGTATTTTACTACTACCAGACTTCATCAGGAATTAGCCGGAGCTACTTTTGTAGATGTTATAATAGATGAGGCACATAATCCCCAAAGTATCCATCCGTTTAAGGGCAATGTTGACTTGAATAAACTTGATAAACTCGTTAAAGAGGTCGGAGCAAAGAAAATCGCTTATCTGAGTATTGCCGGTCCCGTAAATATGGCTGGCGGTCAGCCAATTTCCATGGCTAATATTATCGAGATTGAATCATATTCAAAAAAGTTGGGTATAAAAGTTTGGCTCGATGCCACGCGTGCAGTTGAAAATGCATATTTTATTAAACGAAGAGAAAAAGGATATGAGAATAAAACCATAGCGCAAATATTAAAAGAAATGTGCTCTCATTTTGACGGTATCTGGGTAAGCGCTAAAAAGGACTTATTGGTTAATATCGGCGGTTTCCTTGCTACTAAAAATAAAAAAGTCTTTGAGGAAGCCAGAAATTTAGTCGTAGTTTATGAAGGTCTTCACACTTACGGCGGACTAGCAGGCAGAGATATGGAAGCAATGGCTCGCGGTATTGAAGAAATGGTAAATTATGATTATATCAGATCAAGAATAGGACAGGTCGAATATTTCGGTCAAAAATTAATGGAATATGATATCCCGATTGTGCTGCCTATCGGCGGACATGCAATATTTCTTGACGCAAAAAGATTTTTACCTCATCTAAAACAAATCGAATTCCCCGCACAAACTCTGTCAAATGAAATATATGTAGATTCAGGCGTACGTTCAATGGAAAGAGGAATTGTTTCCTCCGGCAGAAACAAAGTCACCGGAGACCATAATTTTCCTAAACTCGAGCTTGTACGACTAACTTTGCCGAGAAGAGTCTATACCCAAGCTCATATAGATGTTGCCTACGAATCTGTTGTTTCAGTCTACGAAAACAGGAAATCTATCAAGGGCTTGA
>JAJXTM010000085.1 GCA_021783875.1 Bacteroidota bacterium | reverse complement strand
TAAGTTATATGAATACTAATTATAATTCTGTTGATAGTGCATGGGAAATATCTTCTACAAAAGATGAATTAAAAATATCTTCTGCCGGTTTTAGTGATGGGGAATTTGCTTCGATGCAATATAATTTCAATGAAGAACTTCCTAGCACATATTTCTGGGGAATTGCAACAGCGCTTATAGATACTGTTTCTTTAAAACCATTTAATTTCAAAACTTTTGTTTTTCCTAATCCTCCGGCAGGAGATTCTTTGTTAAGCTATCTAAATAGTTTACCTACCGGAACTGTTTTAGCAATGGCTATTTGTGATGACGGAGCTCAATCTGTTCTCGGATATACAGGAGGAACTCCCGTAAGAAATGAGATAAAAAACTGGGGAAGTATTTATATTGATAGTGTCAGATATCGTGAGTCTTGGTGCATAATCGGTAAAAAAGGCGCTTTGCCAGGTACTGTTCCTGAATCTTACAAAAAACTATTTGCCGGTGTAGCAACCATTGATACCTCTGCTATTGTAAAAAATGATTCAGGTTTTGTAGCATTTCCGGTTATTAAGAATTCGGCGGAGTGGGATAGTCTTCAAATAAATGCAAGTATTCCTTCCGGTTCAAACCTTAAACTTGCTGTATTGGGAATTAAATTCAATAATAGTATTGATTCTTTAGGTACCATTAATCTAAATAACGGAAAAGCTTCTTTAAATTATGTAAATGCTAAAGTTTATCCTCAATTGCAACTTATTTCGAGTTTTACCGCAAATCAATTCAAAGTCTCACCAAAAATTTATTCTGCTGCAGTAAAATTAAGATCTCTTCCTGAGCTTGGAACTAATTATCAGGTTGTCTCAGTTTCAAAGGACTCTGTTCTCGTCGGTACTAAAGAAAACTTGCAATTTTTCGTTTATAATGTTGGCGGGACACCAGCAGATAGTTTTTATGTCAGTGTCAGCGTTGTTTCTCCGGATAATTCAAAAGATAATATAGATAGTATTTTTGTCGATAGCTTGAATCCCGGGAGCAGAAGATTATTGAATATAAGTTATATTCCGACAAGCCCAGGAGAAAGAAACTTTTCTATCAATATCGATCCAAATAATAAAATAGAAGAAGCTTATAAGGATAATAATATATTTAATAAATCATTTAGCGCATATGTAGATTCTTTAACTTTATTGAGCTCTGCAAGTGTTTCTTTTTCTTTTGACGGAAATAGCATTTTCAATGGTGATTATGTCTCTTCAAATCCATTAATTGAATTTGATCTAAAATATGGTTTTGATTACCCTTATAGAGACTCTTCGAAAATCCATTTTATCCTTGATAATAATGAAATTTATCATTCACAAATGGATTCGATTATATACGATACAATTAATATGAAAGTAAAATACCTTGTGCACCGTCATATGAAAGACGGGCAGCATACTATTTCGGCTTCCGGCTTTGACCTGGTGAATCAACCACAGGATTTGCAGAGGATGTTTTATGTGTCTTCTGGCTTAAAATTTATGAATGTTCTTAATTATCCTGATCCCTTTAAGTCATTTACCTATTTTACCTTTAATTTGACTGAAATACCAGATGAAATGGAAATAAGAATTTATACTGTTGCAGGGCGATTAATAAGGCAAATTAATATTCCATCTCAAAATCTTAGAAATAATTTTAATAAAATATACTGGGATGGAAGGGATGAGGATGGAGATTTAATAGCAAGCGGAGTATATTTTTATAAAATTAGTGCGCAACTTTCAGGTAAAACATATTCTGAAATTCATAAATTAGCTATTGTAAGATGAGATATACCTTCAATTTGATTATGTGCTTTTTCTTGTCCCCCTTTATTGCATCTTTAGCTCAAATAAAAATTTTACCTGTTGAATTGACTTACTTTAAATATCAAACCATAAATACTCACGTTTTATTAAGCTGGGGTACGGCAACGGAAACAAACTGTTACGGTTTCAATATAGAAAGATTTTCTGATGCGTCCTGGGCAACAATTGGTTTTGTACACGGAAGTTTTATTAGCAATTCGCCTAAGGATTATTCATTTCAAGATACATCAATAAACAGTTTAGGGAATTATTTGTATCGACTTAAACAAATTGATAGTGACGGTTCATTCAAATATTCCGATACTTTATCAGTCTCCATATTAACATCAATTCCAAAAAATAACAAAATCTTTCCTAGCCACTTCTCAGTTTCTCGGAACTATCCTAATCCATTCAACCCATCAACAAATATCCAAGTTAAATTGTCCAAATCAAGTGAGTTGATACTAAAAGTATTTAATATTCGAGGTGAAATAATTATTGAAAAGAACTATGGGTTTAAAGCTGCCGGAAATTTTATATTAAAAATTGATTTGTCAAATTTTAGCAGCGGGATATATTTTTACTCAATTACTGCAGATAAAATATCTCAAACAAGTTCAATGATATTCCTGAAATAAAAATTTCATTGAATTTGTTTTGCTGCTCCACATATCATGTCAAAGAAATTCTTTTAATTACGTCCTAATTATTTACTATATTTAATTATATTATTTATAATATTTTAGGAAGATTCTCAAATGAAAAAAATTATATTGCTTTTTTCTTTTATTATTTTTACTGGTTTTGTTTATTCTCAGGAAACAATTTTCCCAAACCCCGGGAATGGAGTCTTTGAAGGAGGATTGGGTCTTAATTGGATCGACGGCGAACTTTATTATTCCTTTCATCTCACTCCGGAAATATCATTGGGTAATTGGGGAATGGGGTTAGACCTGAATTTCGATATAAATAAAAATGGAAATATCCGAAAAGAAAACTTTAATGAATTATCTGATTATTTGAGTATTGTCCGCTATTTAAGATACGGAGAAAAACATGATCCTGTTTATATTAAATTAGGTGCTCTTGATTATTATACGCTTGGCAATGGAAACATCTTATCTCAATATAATAATAGCCCGAGTATTGATTCAAGAAAGATTGGACTTGTCGCTGATATGGATTTCGGTAATGCAGGCTTTGAGTCAATATACAGTACTTTCGCAGAAGCTGGTGTAACAGCTATTAGAGTTTATGTAAGACCTTTAAGATTTAGCTCATTGTCTGACTTGCCAATTATCGGGAATTTGGAAGTAGGTGCTTCTTATGCCGTAGATTTTAATAAATACTCAGGCATTATTATTTCGAATTCAACTTTAGCTGCTACTGATAAAGGAAGAATGCAAATCGCAGGTCTAGATTTGGGTTTGCCGCTTATTAATTCAAGTATGCTTAATCTTCAACTATATTCTGACTATACAAAAATAATTAATTTTGGAAGCGGAATAGCTACTGGTATAAAATTGGACATCAATGGCTTAGGTATTCTTAATGCATCGGCTAAACTTGAAAGACGGTTTAACCAGGCTCAATATATTCCTTCTTATTTTAATTCACTTTACGAAATTCAAAGATACCAGTTTGATACAGCTGCAGGAACTTTTACTAGTAAAGCTAATTTATTATCTGACGCAAATCAGGATAATGGTTATTTCGGAGAATTGGATTTACATTTTCTTAATATTCTTGATATTATTGGAAGCTACCAGCGCCTTGATAAAACTCCTGATAGCGGAATACTTCATCTTGTCGCGAATGTTTCACCTGAGGGTATGCCGATCGTAGTTAGAGGAGGTTATGACAAAATTAATATTGGCGCAGAATCTCAAATCCTTAAAGTAGATAATAATTCATTTATGTATTTCGAATTTGGGTATAAACCAATTTCTTATTTGCTTGTCTCAATGCTTTATAACTGGACATTTACTCCAATAAGAGATAATAATAATGGCATTATTGGATTTCAAACGCAGAAACGAATTGAACCAAGAGTTTCTTTTATTTACCCATTAAATAATTTATAAATTCAAAGAATTTTTAGCTGCATTACTGCTTCTTAAATCTTATCTAAAGCTGCTTCCCTTAGTCAGAAGCAGCTTTCTATACAAAATCATCTAAATTCACAGCATTTAACAATTTCTTAACATAACCGTAACCTTTTGTTAACATACAGAATAAAAATTCTGATTAATATTGCTGCATAAATTTTAATAAAAAATGAAATAAATTATTTAATAACAAACAAAAGAAAGAACCATGAAAAACTTATCTATACTTTTCCTTGCTTTAATGATGTTTGCTGGAATTGCAAAGTCACAAAGTAAAGGCCCAACATTCAGCGGATTAATGTTCGGTGATTATTATTATGTACTTCAAAATCATGATCAAACACAGAAAGATTTAGCTGCTTTTGAATTCAGAAGAATTTACCTTACAACGGATTATTCAATCTCTGACGGAGTTTGGGCAAGGTTTCGTCTGGAATCCGACCCGACTGCTTCAAATCTTAGCAATGGAAAATTATCCACTATGGTAAAGGATGCTTTTTTGGATATCAAAAATGTAGGTAATGGAGATTTAGTCATAGGTTTGCAGGGTACCTGGAACATTAATATGGCTGAGGGAATATTCGGATATAGACCTCTTGAAAAAACAATTCAGGACTTACATGGTATTAGTGCTTCAAGAGATTTTGGTATTTCTTTAACTCAAAAATTCTCTGATTCATTTTCTTCGGGGCTGTTACTTGGTAATAATACCGGCAATGGCGATTCATTTCTTCCTGGAACTGCGACTAATGTTTCACAGGCAAGATATAAATCAGCCTATTTATTCTTACAGTTTGTCCCAGTTTCTGGGTTTACTATCTTAGTCGATGGGCAATATTCAGGTGCTCCGGCTTCAAAATATGCAAAAACCGGAGACGTAATCGTAAATTATGCTTCAAAAGATTTCGGTTTAGGTGTGCAAGGGTTTATTAATGCAGTTGATCATGGTGAATCTAACGGTTCAACTTTGGTTAGAAATGGCATTAGTTTTAACGGCTGGTTAGGTCTTTCAGATGAAATCCGCTTAGTCGGCAGATTTGACAGTTTTGACCCAAATACTACTGTGCGTGGTTCTGTTGCTAACAGTTCTCAGAATTTTATTCTTGGCGGTCTTGATTGGGCATTCAGAAAAAATATCCATTTTATGCCAAATGTTGAATATACTCATTATGCTTATGCAAATGGATCAGTTAGTACTAAAGATGATGTATTAGGAAGAGCAACTTTCTTTTTCAGTTTCTAAGAATTTATTTAACAAATTATTTATATTTACATAGGAGTTACAAAATGAAATTAAAATATATTTTATTCGCATTTTTTACAGCGGGTATTTTATCAGTATCATCATTTGCTCAAGTGAAGTTGACCGGAGCAGGTTCAACTTTTGATTATCCGATATTTTCTAAATGGTTCGATACTTATAATAAAATGACAGGTGTTCAAATTAACTATGCTTCTATTGGTAGCGGTGGTGGAATTCAGCAGGTAACAGCATCTACAGTCGACTTTGGCGCATCTGATGCTCCTTTAACTGAAGACCAAATGAAAACATTCCAGGAAAAAAGAGGAACCGAAGTTATTCATATCCCAATTATTATGGGCGGTGTTGCAATTACCTATAATTTACCTTCTGTAGGACAAGGTATAAAATTGGATGGCGAAACACTTGCTGATATTTACCTTGGTGAAATTACAAAATGGAATGATCCAAGATTAGCAAAATTAAATCCGGGCAAAAATCTTCCGAATAAATCAATTTTAGTTGCTCATCGTTCAGAAGGAAGCGGTACTACTTTTATTTTTACAAGTTATTTAACAAAAGTAAGCTCTGCTTGGGCAAAGAAGGTCGGTGTTAGTACTTCAGTTAACTGGCCGGTTGGACTTGGGGCTAAGGGCACTGAAGGTGTTGCTGGAATAATTGCTCAAACTCAAGGCGCAATAGGGTATATCGAATTGGCTTACGCAGTTCAGAATAAATTACCTTATGCAATAATGAAAAATAAGGATGGCAATTATATAAATGTTAATTTCAACACTGTTAGTGCTGCAGCTGCTGGTGCAGTCAAAAATATGCCTAAAGACCTTCGTGCTGTTATTACTAATGCAGATGGAAAAAATGCTTATCCTATTAGTGGTTTTTCGTGGATTGTAGTTCCAAAAGACATTAAAGATTATTCACATGCTCAAACTCTTGTTAAATTTTTAAGATGGGCAGTTACTAAAGGTCAAGGAGATGCTGAATCACTCTATTATGCTCCTCTTCCTGCGCAAGTACAAAAATTGGACTTGGCAAAGATTAATTCTATTACAAGTAACGGTAAAAAAATTAATTAGTTATTATTAAAAATACTGAGATTGTATGAATGAAACTTCTGATTTAATAAAAGCTTACCTTGGAAAAAAAGACAAAGGTAAAAATGATTCACCTTCGTTCATAAAAAAAATTCTTGGTAACGGAAATATTGGCGATTTTATATTTGAAAGACTAACATTGCTTTTTGCTTTGTTAGTCTTTCTTTTGGTATTGTTTATGGGCTGGCAAATGTATTCAAATTCGCTTCTGTCTATAAAAAAATTTGGATTTCATTTTCTTGCCAACTCTACTTGGGATCCTGTAAGTGAAACATTCGGCGCTTTGCCTATTATTTTTGGAACTGTTGTCTCATCCTTTTTAGGTCTCCTTATAGCCGTTCCTCTTGGAATTAGTGTTGCTGTATTTTTGTCTGAAGTGTCTCCGAATTGGTTAGAAAAACCTCTTTCATTTCTCACTGAATTGCTTGCTGGTATACCAAGCGTTATATATGGTCTTTGGGGTATCTTTGTATTAGTCCCATGGCTAAGAGATATTGTTGAACCCTTTCTCCAAAATGAATTTCCGAATTCTCCGTTATTTCAGGGCGCTACTTATGGATTCGGAATGTTGGCTGCTGTCATTATACTTGCTATAATGGTTTTACCAATTATTTCTTCAATTTCAAGAGATATATTAAAATCTGTTCCTGATTCTCAAAGAGAAGCAGCTTATGCTTTAGGTGCGACAAAATGGGAAGTAACAAAAATTGTTCTTGGCAATGCAAAGTCAGGTCTGCTCGGAGCTATTATGCTCGGGCTTGGAAGAGCAATTGGAGAAACAATGGCTGTCACTATGGTTATTGGGAATAGTCCTAAAATATCTTCGTCACTCTTTGACCCCGGTTATACAATGGCAAGTGTACTTGCAAATGAATTTACTGAAGCTACTTCTGATTTGTACATCAATGCATTAATCGAACTTGCTCTCGTTCTCTTTATAATAACCATAATAATTAATATCCTTGCTCGTCTTTTGGTCTGGAGTACTGAAAGGAAATGGAAATTAAATCCAATATGAAAAATTTTAATTATTATAGAAGAAAATCCACTAACTATTTCATGATTTCAATTTCTTTTTTATCGGCATTAGTTACGTTAATCCCATTAATATTTATTTTTTATTATACTATTTCAAAAGGCATTGCAAATTTAAATCTTAATTTCTTTACAAAGCTGCCTACTCCAGTAGGCGAATCAGGTGGGGGTATGGTTAATGCGATTGTCGGAACATTAATTCTTATTGGAATTGGCGGAGGAGTAGGAATTCCAGTTGGTATTCTAAGCGGGACATATCTTTCAGAATTTGGACATAATAAATTTGGATTTTTAGTTAGATTTTTAACTGATGTTTTAAGTGGCATTCCTTCAATTGTAGTAGGAGTTGTTGCTTATACATTAGTTGTTCTCCCAATGAAACATTTCTCTGCTTTAGCCGGAGGTATCGCTTTGGCTATTTTAATGATACCTACAATCACAAGAACAACTGAAGAGATGATTAAATTGGTCCCACAATCTTATCGGGAAGCTGGTTTAGCTTTGGGTATTCCAAAGTGGAAAACAACTATATCAATAGTCCTGAAAACCGCTTGGAAAGGTATAGCCACTGGAATTCTATTAGGACTTTCAAGAGCCGCAGGTGAAACAGCACCTCTATTATTTACTACCCTTGGTAATAGGTTCTGGTCAACAAATGTATTTCAACCCATTGCTTCACTTACAGTTTATATTTATGAATATTCGACTTCTCCATTTAAAGATTGGAATGATCAGGCGTGGACGGCTGCTCTTGTCCTCATATTGCTTATATCAGTACTTAGTCTGACATTTAGAATAATAACTCGATCAAAATATAAATCATAAATTTTAGTATGTTCGAAAATCAATTAAATAATATATCTATCGGGCAGCCGGATAAAATTAAGGATGAAAAAATAAAAATTTCCATTAATGATTTATCATCATATTTTGGTAAAACAAAAGTAATTAAAAATATTTCATTAAATATTCCTGAGAAAAAAGTTGTCGCTATTATCGGCCCTTCCGGATGCGGTAAATCTACATTTCTCAGAAGTCTTAATCGTATGCATGAGGTAGTCGGAGGAACTATAACTGGATCAATTTATCTTGACGGAGAAGATATAATGAAAAGCGATCCGGTTTATCTTCGGCGAAAAGTTGGTATGGTTTTTCAAAAACCTAATCCTTTTCCAACTATGTCAATTTTTAATAATGTTGTTGCAGGATTAAAATTAAATGGGTTCCATAATAAAAAAATCCTTTCCGAAATTGTGGAAAAAAGTTTAAGACAGGCAGCTCTTTGGGATGAGGTTAAGGACATTCTGCATAGGTCAGGCGCTGAAATATCAGGAGGGCAGCAACAGCGTTTGTGCATTGCTAGAACAATTGCTATTAATCCTGAAGTTATTTTAATGGATGAGCCTGCAAGTGCCCTTGATCCTATTTCCACAACCAAAATTGAAGAGCTAATTTTTGAATTGAAAAAAGAATTTACAATTGTTATTGTTACACATAATATGCAGCAGGCTGCAAGAGTGAGTGACTATACTGCATTTTTTTATGTCGGCGAACTTGTTGAATATTCCGATACAAAAAAAATGTTCGTCGCACCTGGGAAAAAACAAACAGAAGATTATATTACAGGGCGATTTGGTTAATTTATTTGTTTATAATAATTTTTTATAATTTAACTGGTAAAAAATATGGAACGACATTTTCAAAAAGAGATGGATGAACTTAAAACAACTATAAATAAAATGGCTTCTATAGTTGATGAACAGGTTGAAAATAGTTTTAGGGATATGGAAGATCCTGAAGTAAGGTTGTTTAAAGAAGTTAAACAAAGAGATAAGGAAGTCGATGCATATGACAATTTAATAATGACACAATGTGAAAATTTACTGGCATTATATCAACCCGTAGCTTCTGATTTGCGATTTATACTAACTGCGATAAAAATTGACAGCCAACTTGAAAGATGCGGCGATATCGCGGTTAATATTGTTCAAAGAGTTAAGAAAACTGATAATTTCAGAGATATTATAAATCAAACAGATCTTCAACAAATGGGTAAAACTTCTCGCGAAATGGTAAATAATGCAATTACTGCTTTTATAAACCATGATGTAAATCTTGCAAAAACTATTTGGGAAAAAGATGATATAGTTGATAATCTAAATAAAAAAATATTTAAACAATTAGTGGATATCATTAAATCCAAACCTGAATTAGCCGAAGCATGTGCTCATCTTATAGTTTTATCACGCCAAATCGAGCGGCTTGCTGACCACGCTACAAATATTTCGGAAGATGTAGTCTTTTTAGTGGAAGCTGAAATTGTTTCTCATAAAAAGAAATTAGAAGGTTTCCAGCTTCCTGATATGCAATAACTCATTTCTTATTTTTTTTGTTTAATTTTGCCCCATATTAAATTCCCGGAGTCAGCGGCATGATTAAAACAATTCTTTCTATATTAATTATACTTTATAGTATAAGCTATTCTCAAAATATATCTGAAAAAGATTATAAAGGCATGACTTGGCGCCAGCTTGGCCCTTACAGGGCTGGTTGGGCAACAATGTCCGCTGGAGTTAAGGGATCATTAAACACTTTTTATTTCGGCTCTGCAGGAGGTGGTCTTTGGAAGACTACTGATGCAGGCCGGACCTGGCAAGCTTTGATGCAGCATCAAGAATCATCCTCGATCGGCGCACTTGCTGTTGCTCCTTCAAACTCAAATATTTTAT
>JAJXTM010000084.1 GCA_021783875.1 Bacteroidota bacterium | reverse complement strand
CTCTGATAAAATGAAAGCCGTTCGTACTTATGAAACACAATTTCATAATCCTAAAAGTTCCGAACCTGAAACTTTTATTAGTCGTCCGGAATTTATAAATTATATTGAATCCCGTGCTCAATTCTACGGATTTCAAATTGGTAAACATTATGGTGAACCATTTTTTTGTGAAGAAAAAATTGAACTTGATATTGTTCATTTATTCAAGAACAAATAAAGATTTAGGTCTAATTAGTCTAAAACTTTATCAAAGAGATTGCTTGAAAAAAGTAGATGAGCTTAGAGAATAATGTTTAATTCTGATTTTATCTTTATCCGAATCAATTATTCTATTTTTTTTATTTTGATTAGCAAATTCGAACATCCTTCTTCTAGGATATCTATAACATGCGAGAATCCTTCATCTCCTTCGTAATAAGGGTCCGGAACTTCTGTTATATTGTTATTTTTGCAAAAATCAGCCATCTTAAATATTTTATGATTAAATTTTTTCTTAATATCCAAACCCTTAATATCAGAATAGTTCTGATTATCCATAGTAACAATATAGTCAAAATGGTCAAAATCCTTTTCCGGATCAAATTTTCTGGCAAGGCTGGTTAAATTGTATCCTCTTTTTTTTGCATGCCTTTTCATCCTCGGATCTGCTCCTTCACCGGTATGATAACCCATTGTACCTGCTGAATCAACTTCTAATTCCAAATCCAGCTTCTCCACTTCAATTAATTTTTTCATTATACCTTCAGCTGCAGGCGAACGGCATATATTTCCCAAACAAACAAATAGTATGCTTTTCTTTTCCATTGTGTCGATTGTCATTAAATTAAAATGCTCTCAAATATAAACATACTTTATGTGTGCTGAAAATTCTTTTTTAAGAATTTTTAATAAATTGAAAATGTATTGGTATCAGGATATATTGAAATACTAAAAATAATTTAATATGCTAAACAATAAAATATTAATCTTTATTTGCTTGATTATTGCCCCTTTCATATTTGGGCAGAATGAAGGTGCTTTTCAAATTGCTAGACTTCAATATGACGGTGGTGGTGATTGGTACAACGGTCAAACAGAGGAGCCAAATTTGTTAGACTTTATAAAATCAAATACCAATATCAAAGTAAATGATAATTTTGTTTCTGTAAATATAAATAGTGATGCTATTTTTTCTTATCCTTTCCTCTTTATGACTGGGCATGGGAATGTCTCTTTTACGCCTGATGAGGTTGCTAGGCTTAGAAATTATTTGGAAAATGGAGGATTCCTTTATGCAGATGATGATTATGGCATGGATGCATCTTTTAGAAGAGAAATTACAAAAGTATTCCCAAATAATGAGCTTGTAGAACTTCCTTTTTCGTTTGGATTATATCATGACTTTTACAACTTTCCTAATGGAGTACCAAAAATTGAAAAGCATAACGGCAAACCTTCGCAAGGATTCGGAATATTTTTTAAAGGGCGATTAGTGGTTTATTATACTTATGAATCAAACCCTAGCGACGGTTGGGACGATCCTGATGTCCATGGATTCAAGCAGGATAAACGTCTAGAAGCATTGAAGTTTGGAACTAATCTTATAATTTGGGCTATGAGTCATTGAATGTTATTACATATGATTAGTTATTATAAATTAAACCTTAAAAGATATAATGAGCCCTGAATCAATCTATTATAAAAGAATTATTTCTAAACTCGATGGAGTTATAAAGCTCGAATATCTTGTTAAACTTTTGATTGGTATTCAGATACTTGTGATTGTTTCTTTTGGAGGCTGGGTATTCGTTTCTATTATTGAAGATATTTCAAATGCTTCTTCTATTGTACGGACTATATTATTCTATTTTTTCCTTTTCGCAGTCTCAGGTTCATTTTTCTATTATATATTTCCACCTCTCTTTAAGTATCTTAATATTTATAGGAAAAATGACTATCTTAAAACTGCCGAAAAAATCGGAAATCATTTTGAAGTGGTTAAAGATGATCTGGTAAATGCAATACAAATTGCTAAAAATCCTGAAAATGCTAAAAACTATTCTGATTCTCTAATTGAAGCTGCTTTCAAAAATGTTTTTTCTCGTACTGAAAATATGAATTTTGAAAGTATAGTTAGTTTTACTAACGTAAAAAAAACACTGCTTTATTTAGTTGGAATAATATTTATCTCGGCTGTTTTATTTATCAGTATACCTTCTTTAAATTTAGCATCATATAGGCTTATACATTTTAATCTTGAATTTAAATCACCTCCAAAATTTATATTTGAAGTTCATCCTGGGAATGCAAAAGTTACAAAAGGTGACAATATATCGATTTATGTCAAGGTTATCGGCTCAACTCCTAAAAATATTTTTATATATTCAAAAGATGTTAACCAAACTTATTTTGAACCCCAGCAATTATATGCTGACAAAAATGGAGAATTTCATTTTGTATTCCCGGCTGTTAGAAATTCATTTAAATATTACATCCATTCTGAGAATGTTAATAGTGTTAAATATTTAATAAGTGTTGAAGACCGTCCGGTTATCAAAACTCTTGACCTTACAATTATTCCTCCTGCATATTCAAAGTTATCTGAAATAAATCAAAAAGATAACGGAAATATTAAAGCATTATTAGGTAGTTATGCATATCTAAAAGTTCTTTCTACGAAAATATTAAATAATACTACTCTTGAATTTGATGATTCATCAAAAATACGGTTGGAATCATATGGAAATGAATCAAGCGGAAAGTTTCGAATTTCAAAAGATAATAATTATAAAATAATATTGACTGATGAAAATGGTAATCATAATATCTCTCCTATTGATTATAATATTAAAGTCTTGTTTGATGCCTTCCCGAATATTGAAATTATTTCTCCTAATAAGGACGTTGACCTTTCAAACGATAACCGCCTTCCAATTGACTTAAAAATATCTGACGATTATGGATTTACTAAACTTCTGCTTCAATATAAATTATCAGAAAATAAAAATAATAATTCGGATAATGTTTTTAAAAATATTGAAATACCAATTAATAAAAATCAAACCGAGCAGGAAATAAATTATATCTGGAATCTAACAGACTTAAACTTATCTGCCGGAGATATAGTTACCTATTATCTTGAAATTTATGATAACGATAATATCAGCGGTCCAAAATCAACCAAATCTTCGACTTTTTCTATTAGGGTCCCCTCTCTTAACGAACTTCTAACAAAAGCAGATAAAACTCAAAATGAAAGTGAAGAAGATTTAAATAAAGCTTTACAGAATGCAAACCATCTAAAAGAAAAAATGGATGCTTTGAGCCAGGAATTAAAACAGGATAAAAAAGATTTAAGTTGGCAAGAAAAACAAAAAGTTGAACAAGTTGTTAATCAGTTCAAGGAACTTCAAAAGAATGCTGAAAATATAGGAACTAAGATTAATAAAATGCAGCAAATGCTTCAGCAAAATAATCTTATTTCTAAAGAAACACTTCAAAAATATATGGACCTTCAAAAGCTTTTTGATCAAATATCAAATGATGAATTAAAAAAGGCATTCGAAAAACTTCAGGATGTTTTGCAGAATATGAATAGAAAAGAAACTCAGGATGCGGTTGAAAATATGAAGTTTAATGAAGACCAATTCAAAAATAGCATTGAACGAACCATGAACCTGCTTAAACGAATTCAAATCGAACAAAAGATGGATGATCTGAAAATGAGGACAGATCAAATTGCTAAAGACCAAAACAGTTTAAAAAATAATATCAATAATAATAGTTCTCAAAATCAACAAAGTAAAAATCAATTAAGCCAAAAACAGGATAACATTTCTAAGAATTTAAAAGATTATTCTGATCAGTTAAATGAACTTTCTAAAATGATGGACGCATTAAAGGATATGCCTAAAGAACAGTTAAATAAACTAAAAGAGCAATTTAATAAACAGCAAAATCAAAAAATGTCACAGCAAGCCTCACAGGATATAAAAAACGAAAATATGGAGCAAGCTGAAAATAACCAGTCCCAAATATCTCAAAATATGCAGGATATGAAACAACAAATTGATGAGTTGCAAAAATCATTGAACCAGCAAAGCCAAATGCAGGCATTTAAAGATATGATGAAAATTACTGATAATTTGTTGACATTGTCTAAGCAACAGGAAGATTTGGAGAAACAAAGCTCTGATTTGAATCAAAACTCATCTTCTTTTGATGAAAATGCCAGGAAACAAAATGAAATTCAAAGAAACCTGGATAAATTAATGCAGCAAATGTCTTCACTTTCTCAAAAGACATTTGCCATTACACCTCAAATGGGTAAGGCTCTAGGTGATGCCCAAAGAGAAATGAGAAATTCAATGCAAGGATTACAGAATAGAAACGGAATGCAGTCCTCGAGCAGTCAAGGAAAAGCAATGGCTTCTCTAAATCAGGCTGCTTCTATGATGAAAAATAGTATGGAATCAATGATGAAAGGAGGGGGTCAGGGGAGTGGTATGATGTCACTTATGCAGCAGCTTCAGCAAATGGCAGGAAATCAGATGACTCTCAATAATTTAACGCAAATGCTGCAGAAGCAAATGAGCGGGAATTTATCTATGCAGCAGCAATCTGAATTGAAGCGGCTGGCTCTGCAACAAGATATTATTAGAAAGTCATTGGAACAGTTAAATAAAGAAGCAATGAAATCAGGTGAAGCAAATAAAATTCCTGCTAATCTTGAAGATATTGCTAAAAAGATGCAGGAGATTGTAAAAAATCTTGATTCAAAAAATTTGAACGATAATACTGTTCAACAACAGGAACATATTTTATCCCGGCTTTTAGATGCTCAGAAATCTATTAATGAAAGAGATTATGAAAATAAAAGAGAGTCAACTCCGGGTGAAGATATTACTCGAAATTCACCTGCTGAACTAAAAAACTACCAACAGCACGATCAGAATAAAATTAAGGATGAACTTGATAAAGCATCAACTGAAGGTTATAATAAAGATTATGAGGATCTGATTAAGAAATATTATGAGTCTCTTCAAAAACAAAATGGGAAAAATTAAATAGGATCTATATGTACAAACACTTTATTTACTTCAGGTAAATTAGAAACAGCATTTTGTACATTGAGTCCAATTTTGTGAGAATCTCCTGTAGTAGCATTCTTATCTACATCAATATGTATTTCTACATGAAATTTATTCCCTACATAGTGAGATTTTAGCTCGTTCATCCCCTTTACTCCTTCAATTTTCAAAGTAATATTTGCTATTTCTAAAATTAAATTTTCATCGGCTGCCCTGCCCATGAGGTAATCGATGTTTTCCTTTGCGATTTGATAACCTGAACGTAATATAAATAAAGCTATTAATATTCCTGCGATTCCGTCTATATATTTTAATCCTAATTGAACTCCAATTAGTCCTATAATGGAAAGAGAAGAAGCTAAAACATCATTGAAGCTATCTACAGCTCCTGCTTTTAAAGCGGGACTTCTAAAAGTTTTGCTAATTCTCGATTGATATTTTGTAAGAATCAATTTTACTAAAATAGTTGCGCTCAAAATTGAATATACCGTAAAATTGATGTGAGTTTTATAAGGAGTTATGATTCTTAATACGGATTCTTCAATTAAATTTATTCCTACTACAGCAGTAAAAAGCGCAATTAAAAATACAGCGATAGGCTGTGCAGCATTATGTCCAAATTGGTGGTCTTCATCGGGCATTTTTAAAGATACATTTACACTATACATAATTGCACCAGAAGAAATAATATCGGTCAATGAGTTAATAGCATCCGATATTACAGCAATAGAATTAGAAATAATTCCAGCAAATGTTTTAATCAAAAATAAAAAAATATTCACAGCAAGGGTTAAATTAGCTGCTCGTTTTAATGATTTTGCCATTCAGTTTTTTTTAAATCTTATTAACTAAAATAGTTATAATTTTTTATCAAAATATATAGTTTGACTAAATTCCTATTATCTTTGTATTAACATTCACAAAATTATTGAGGATATATTATGGAATGGTTTATATTGTTTATTGCCGGACTTTTTGAAACTGCCTGGGCGGTCGGCATGAAATATTCCGATGGATTTACAAAAATATATCCGACAATTTTTACTTTTACGGCAATGGCCTTAAGCGTTTTATTCCTTTCTATATCATTAAAAACTTTACCCATTGGTACAGCATACGCAATATGGACTGGAATTGGTGCTTTTGGTACAGCTATTTTTGGGATCTTACTTTTCGGTGAGTCAAAAGATTTTGTAAGATTATTTTTTATATTGTTAATTGTAGTGGGAATCATTGGACTAAAATTATTTTCAAAAAGTTAAATGATTTGAAATTAAAAATTAATTATTAGTTATATTACTTTATGTATTTCTTCTAAAATTTTTTCAGTAGCGCCGAGATTTTCTTTTACATATTCTGCACTGATTTTGCCTTTAGCTTTTCTTAATACTTCGTTTGAAAACATCATTCGAAGTTGCCTGTAGGCTTCGGCTTTATTTCTTATTAAAATTCCGCTTCCGCGCTTTAGCAATTGCTTACTTTCTTGAGAATTATCTATTTTTGGCCCGAATATCACTGGAATTCCGTAAACTGCAGCTTCAAGAACATTATGAATACCTTGCTTAAAACTTCCTCCGACAAATGCTAAGTCTGCATAGGTATAGAGAGTTAATAATATGCCGATTGAATCAACAATAATTATTTTTTCGTTTCGGTAATTATTTAAGAAAGAAAATCTAATTGTCTCCAATGAACCTTCCAATTCATTTTCAATTCTTTCAAGATGAGCTAAAGTCGGTTCATGCGGGGCAATGATCATAACAACGTCATTGTCATATTTTGTTAATTTTGTAAAAGCTGGAAGTATTACATCTTCGTCTACTTCCCAGGTACTTCCGGCTACAAAAATTTTTTTCCCTGCTAGAAAATCGCTTTTAATTAAATTTTTTGCTTTTGCTATAATGCTTCTCTGATAAACCCTATCGAATCTAGTATCTCCAACAGCTTTTAGCTGCATAGATGAAACTTCGAATTCTTTAAAACCCTCAACATCATTTTCTGATACGGCCAAGAATTTGTTTATCAATCTGAAAAGATTTTTGTGAAAATTCTTTGAAAAAGGAAGTGTTCGAGGGGAATTTAACTTCATTGTGGCGTCAACGACAAAAATTGGTACTTGGAATTTTGCCATTGCCCAAATATGATTAGGCCAGATGTCATATCTCATAATGACATTTAAATCAGGTTTTGCAATTGAAATTAATTTTTTTGCGTTTGAAATGGAATCAAATGGAATATATGATACTAAATCGGCATAAGGGTATTTTTTTGAATTTTCATACCCGGAAGGAGAAAAAAAAGTTATAAGTATGTTAACGTTATTTCTCTTTTTCAATTCCTGAATTATTGGTTTTGCCTGTTCAAATTCACCGAGAGATGAGGAATGAAACCAAATTAGCTTCTTATTCTTTTCTAGTAGTGATGCGTTTAATAATAAATTTTCAAAAATCCTTTTACGTCCTGAAATTCCAATTTGGATTTTCTTATTAAATAATCCGGTTAACCTTATTGTTATGAATAGTAAAGGAATGACAATTATATTATAAAAAAAGTACCATATAGTTTCCATCAATTCAGTAATTCCTTCAATTTTGAATATGCGATTCCGGGTGTCAATTCTTTCATGCAGTTGAAGTGTTTCTTAGGGCACTTACTTTTCCCTACATGTGAACAAGGACGACAATTTAATTGATTATTCTCTAAAATTAAATATTTGCAATTATATGGAAGAAAACCAAACTCCTTAACTGAAGATCCAAAAATTGCTAGAATCGGAACTTTGCAAGTAGATGCTGCATGCATCAATCCTGAGTCATTACAAATAATTGCCTTGCACATACTCATATTTTCAGCAGTTCTCAGTATCTTATCATCATTACATAAATTTATTGAACCGCTAATTTCGTTGGATATTTCTTCACATAAATGTTTATCACTTTTACCGCCGAATATGACAATTTTGAACCCATCGTATTGAAGCATTTTAGATAAATCAATATAATATTCTTTTAGCCACATTTTTGTAAAATGTTTACTACCTGGAGCTATACCTATATAATTATCATCCGGAATTAAATCTTGTCCTTTTTTATCCGGAAGAAATAAATCTAATCCTCCATCATCCATATTCAAACCCGGAACTGAATCTGCATACCTTTGAGGGATTAAAGGTGAGTTTTTCAGTGTGTTAAACTTAAAATGAACAAGAATAAACTTACTTATACTTCTTTTATTAAATGAAAAAACTTTTGATCCAATTTTTCTTTTTATTTTTGCTGACCTAAAGTTATTTTGTAGGTCTATAACAAGATCATAATTCCTATCATTAAGTTCACGCAACAAATCAATATAAACGTCATTATCATAGGTAAAAATATGCTCAATATAAGGATTGAATTTAAACAAGTCCTGATATTCTTTACGCAATAAAATATCGATACTAACTAATTTATTTTGATTTTTTATAGATCGAATAAGCGGTGTAGATAGTAAAATATCACCCAACGAACTAAGTCTTATTATTAGTATTCTCTTATTTTTGCTTAAATTCAAAGAATTTCTTCCAATTGTTTTTTTTAAGTGCACAAAGTTAGTTAAATAGTAATATTACTTCCACTTTGTTATTGAAGTTTTATTTACACTATTATATCTTTACATAAAAAAAATAAGGATTAATAATGACTTCTTTATCTGCTCCGAAAACTAACAATTTTGATGAAAACTCTTTAGAAAAAAAAGTTTATAATATAGTTGAGGGTCTTACTGAGTTTATTCCAATACCTAATGATAGAAATAGGTTGGGTTTTTCACTTTATAAATATATGTCCGGCGAAGGCGATAAACCAGAAATTTTGGTAAGAACATCTAAAATTAAAGTTGTGGGAATTTCTCTTGATGATCTTGCAAAAAAAATTTCTTCAGAAGTTCAAAACATAAAAAAAGAAGAAAATTAAACTAAAGATGAATGTTTTTTGACGGATATAAAATATTTCTCATTTGCAATTAGATTAAATCTCAGGATTTATTAGCTATATAAGATTCGGCATTAACTTCTTCGATTGCCATAAAACTTTCAACCATTTTAATATCTTCTTCATTCCCTATAAATAATGGGGTTCTTTCATGAAGCGATTCAGGCTGGATTTCTAATATTCTTTTATTACCGTTTGATGCCCTTCCACCTGCAGCCTCTATTATCATTGCCATTGGATTACATTCATACATCAATCTTAATTTACCTTTCAAGTGCCTACTATCTGCCGGATACATAAATATGCCACCGTATAAAAGATTTCTGTGAATATCTGCTACCATAGACCCAACATATCGAGAAGAATACGGTCTATTCGTTAACTCATCTTCTTCTTGAAGATATTTTATGTATTTTTTTAATCCCGGATGCCAATACAAATAATTCCCTTCATTTATACTATAAATGTGAGATATTTTAGGAATTTTTATGTCATCATGAGATAAAAGGAACTCGCCGAAAGAGGGATCTAAGGTAAACCCATGGACACCTTCGCCCGTAGTATACACTAAGATTGTGCTTGAACCATAGATTATATATCCTGAAGCAACCTGATTTATACCTTTTTGCAAGCAATCCTCTAAAGTACCTGGAATACCATCCGGAGTAATCCTTTTATAAATTGAAAATATAGTACCAATGCTAATATTAGCATCGATGTTTGAAGAGCCGTCTAGAGGATCAAAGAGTAGAACATATTTACCTATCTTATGCTTTGCAGGAATGTGAATTATATCTTCTTCCTCTTCAGATGCCATTACACAGAAATGACCCCCGTGATCCATAGCGCTAATAAGAATATCATGAGCAAATATGTCTAACTTCTTTACTTGCTCACCATGAATATTGTTATTGCCAGTGAATCCAAGAATATCAACTAGACCAGCTTTATTAACTTCCAGAGAAATAACTTTAGCAGCGAGTGAAAGATCAGATAATAATCTTGATAATTCTCCGGTAGCTTCAGGGTGTCTCTTTTCGCCT